>NZ_JBJOCA010000021.1:0-73468 GCF_045898275.1 Clostridioides sp. GD02404 | reverse complement strand
TATTATTATAGACTTTATTCATATGATTTAATCATTCTATATCCTACTTATAATTATGAAAATATATACGCTAAAAATCACCTCCAGATAGAGTTTTCTATCCAAAAGTGATTATATATGTCCTATGCAATTTTGTGTTTTAGCCACTTTGTTCCCCTTAATCTTAAACAATATAAAGTTCCTCTGACAAGCCAATCTGTGTACATACCTATCCAAATTCCAAGTACACCAAATTTTAATACAACCCCCAACACATAACCTGTAAAAATTCTAAAAATCCACATCCCTATTATAGCTGTCATCATTGTATATCTTGTATCGCCTGCCCCTTTTAATCCTGCTGACAATACAAAGGATATAGGCCATATTACCATGGCTAGACAATCACTTCGAATCAGTTGTGTTGATACATCAATTACACTAGTGTTTTGAGTATACATACTTGAAATCCAAGGAGCAATTGGTATAAATATAGCCCCTACTGCAAATAAACAAACTGTTGCAAATTTAGTTAGGTATAGGAGAGTACTTTTAGCACCTTTAATATCTCCACGTCCTATATACTGACCTACCAATGTTGTTGCAGATAATGCTAAAGCATTCCCAATTACATTTATGATAGATGCAATTGACATTCCTATCGCATTGGATGCAATTGCTGAGGTCCCCATAGTAACTATAAATACCTGAACAATTAATTTTCCTGCATTAAAAAGTAGTTGTTCAACACCAGCTGGTATTCCTATATTAAATATAGATTTTTGAGTTTCAACATCAATCTTAATTGGAAATATTTTACCTATAGATATAAATTCATTTCCTTTGAATAAAGCTCTTACAATAACTATACATCCAATTATTCTGGCTATAGCAATAGACATAGCTGCTCCTGTTATCCCATAAGATGGTATTTGTAGATTTATACCTAAAGAATTTAAATCAATACCATATATAAGTATATATCCCAATGTCACATTTATTATATTCATAAACATAGTTACATACATGGGTTTCTTTACATCTCCACAACCCCTTAGAATACCATTTGCTATTTGCTGTGTCGCAATAAATGGATATGTGAATAATGTAAACTCTATGTATAATTTTGCATTTGATTTTACCAATTCTTCTGCTGAACCATAAAATAAGTTAATTACACCAGTCCTAAAAACCCACATTAAGATTGTTATTGTAAAAGATAGTATTACTCCTGATACTAGAGCTTGCTTGATAGTTTCGTTCGCATTTTCACTATCTCTTTTGCCTATTTGTTGAGCTACAACAACAGTGGCTCCTACAGATAATGCAGCAAATACAGATATGAATATATTGTTTATTGAATCAACCATTCCAACTGCAGATACAGCTTCTTCCCCAATATGACCTGCCATCATTGTATTAAATACCCCTAGAAGCATGACAAATGTCTGCTCTATCATTATAGGAATTGCTAATTTTATAACATTTTTCCTTATAAACATCTCTCTTCCTCTTTTCCCTCTTTATATAAATTTAATTTTTAGTTAGTTTAGCAAATTGTTAGTTAATCTTTTAAAGTTTAAATTTATATTCCCAACTCATAATATACTGTATTCAAATAATATTATTCTCGTTTAATATCATTTTAACACAGTACATCTTTATAATTATTTTATGTTTATTATTTTTTATGGATACTATAATTTAAATATTTGTATATTTAAATTAACCACTTAGCACCCACCAGAATTTATTGATTACTACATATTACAGGAAATTAAAATATAAAATCTTACAACATAAATGTAACAAAATTGCCTCAATTTAAATATTGTATTTTATAGACTATTTTTAGGATGTGATACTTTGATTAATTTGAATACAACTAATTTAAACGTAAACATGGTTTATCCCGTTTCTGCTACAGAACCTATACGTTTTAGAAGATATACTGTTTCATACTCAGAGAATACAAACGATATTTATTTAACTATAGCTACCTACTTCGATACACTTAGCTTAGGAACAGTAAGTATTGATAAAGTTTATGGTCAATGGGCTTGGGTTGTTGGTGACATATACGATTTAAATCTATTCGTTTTTGTTGGAAACTATCCTTATGAAATTGCTAGAAATAGATATGATGCCTTTGTTAGAGTTCTTCCAATTGCGATTACTTCCATTATAAATGGTGATAGGTTGTTCTTAGTTTCTAACTCTTGTTTATTAAACTCAAAAATTACAGTTAGATTTATATCTAGTCATCCTACGCTTAATAGAACTGTTGATTATGGCAGTATTAGAACTTTCGTTTTGTAACATTACAACATGATGTACTATTTAAAGTAATATCACAATCTAAATAGTATTATTAAATTATAGTAATATTATTAATCAGTACATCATGTTTATTTGTTACAACTTTAGCATATTTTCTTATTTAAGATAACTTTTAGATTTTTAGTAATTAATATTTCTATTTACTGATTTTCTCTGTTCTAAATCCTATCTCTTTATTGGCTAACATATAACCTTCTTGTATCATTTCTTCTCTTGTCAATACATTCCCCAATAAATTATCAATACTTAGTTGTTTTCTATCACTAAAGTACTTATCTAATAATGATTCTTCTATGTCTTCTTGAGTCTCTAGATAACCCTCATGCATTATATATTTTACATCAAAACCTTCTTTATTCAATACCCTACCTAATAAAATACTTCTATGACATCGTATAGGTTCTTGCATTGCTCCCAATAAAACTATCTTATATCCCATCTGACATCCATTTTTTAGTCTTTCTATTCCTTTTAAGAAAATATCTTCTTTAATTACTTTTTCAAAATCTGCATATCCTTCCTCTGTATATACATCTTTGTTGGTTCTCTTTGCTCCAAACTCCTTGCCCATGTATACATATATAAATCCAGATTTTTTCAATGATTCATTGAAGGACTCTCTATTATACTGAATATTATATTTAGAATATGGAGTTTCTCTAATGTCAACTATACAGTTTATATTGTACTTTTTTATCATATCAATAAGTTTATCATATGAATAATTTGAATGTCCTATTGCGAATATCTCCATATAAATACCTCCTATTCTTAAAAACGAATTAATGTCTCATGTTTTCCACTTTATTGCCTCAACGAAAATATACTACTTTATATATAAAACATCAATATATTTTTCATATATAAATCTATAATATCTATAAATATCAAAAAATGAGGCATATCTTTTATTTAGATAGACCTCATTTAATAACTTTATCTTTATTATTTTAACCTATTATAAAATTCGTTTCACTGGTATCTGAACTTCTGTTAGCCAATCTTCCTCATTCTCTTTATTCCATATGCCATCTATATAAGATTCTCTAGGATTTCCAATCACATCATATTTATTGTCCTCTATCCATTTAAATGCATCTGCGTAAGTTTTTCCTAATGTTGAATATGAACCATTGTGTAATATACAAACAGCACTTTCAACTTCATCTAGTTCTTTAAATTTTAATATGTCTGTATCTTCTTTTAAGTCATTTATAGCTTGACACATCTCAACATCCATATTAGTCTCTCTATATTCACCATCATGATATATATTGAAACAATAATCTGGAACTGCACATGTACACTCAGCCTTCCTCATTTCTTCAGCCATTACATTTGGAAATAGACTGAAAAGTTCATCATACCCCTTTAATACCTTTCTCATAGAAGCAATTTTAACTTTTGGTAAAGACTTAATAATTACATCATTCATATTGACTTCTCCTTTCAAATTCACAAGGTAATTACGCAGTTTAATGAGTTTATATTCTTCACTTTTAATTACATCCAGCATTTCTTTTTCTTTATTTTTTAAAATATTTTCAACCGCTTTAGGATTTTCTATAGCTTCTTTTATCTCAGCTAGTGACAAACCCATTTGTTTTAAAGTTATTATCTGATGTAATTTAGGTAATTGCTCTGTCGTATAGTACCTATATTTTGTAAACTCATCTACATATTCTGGCTTTAACAATCCGATATCTTCATAATACCTTAATGTCTTTGTAGTTATTTTATTTATTTTAGAAAACATTCCTATAGAAAACATCTCATCACCTGCGCATTAGATTTGATTAATTTAAGTTTAGACCTTCCCCTTAGGTTAAAGTCAATACAAATAAATTATAATTATATTAATTCTTCAATTCTATCTCCACTTAGTACCAATGTATCCCCTGTTTTTATAACAGTTGAGCCTTTGGGCACTAAAACCTGTTCCTTTCGTTTTATCATAACTATTAATATATCTTCTGGTATATTAGAATCCATTATACTCTTATTTGCCCATTTACTACTATCATCAACATTTACCTCTATAAGTTTAGAGCTAATTTCTCCATCATAATCATTAAATGTTTTTAATACAGGTGTATTATCATCGACTAAATCTAGCTTTCTAGCTACTGTTGGTATCAATGTACCTTGCACCCCTACTGAAAGTAAAGCTATAAAAAATATTATATGGAATATGTCATTCTCTATAATTACTCCTTGAGTAACTGCATAAATTGCAAAAACTACTGAAGCTGCACCTCTAAGACCTACCCATGATATGAACAATTTTTCCTTATTTGAAAATTTAAATTTTGCTAGAACTATAAATGTTGCTAATGGTCTTGCAATAACTATCATGAATATAGATATGGCCATCGCTATACCAAATATATTTGGTAGCTTGGAAGGGAAAGATAACAATCCTAACATAAAGAATAACATTATTTGCATAATCCATGAGATTCCATCAAAGAAATGAACCAAACTTTTTTTATGAGGTATTTTACTATTTCCTATAATAATACCTGAAATATACACACTTAAATATCCATTTCCTCCAACATACTCACTAAGTGCATAAGAAAGTATTGCAATAGCTGTTATAAATATAGTATAAAATCCTTCTATCTCGAAGTTTGAATTTCTTAAAATATAAACAGACAACTTTGCTAGTATAAATCCTATAGCTAGCCCAAAAACTATTTGTTTTATTACCATTGGTATAATAAGTTCTACCCCAGAATTATTCATCAGTGTCAAAAGAATTAGTGTCAACATATACGCTATGGGGTCATTACTCCCACTTTCGACTTCCAATAATGAAGCAAGGGAACCTTTTAAATTTAGTTTTCGAGAACGCAACACAGCAAACACAGATGCAGCATCTGTTGAAGCTGCAATTGCTCCAATTAATAAGCCTTCAAGTAAATTAGTTCCTACTACCATATGACAAAATATTCCTGTAACTCCAGCTGTAATTATTACACCAAGCGATGACATTAGTATAGATGGTACTGCAACAGGTTTAGCCATATTCCAGTTTGTTCCAAATCCTCCAAAGAACATTATAAATATTAGTCCAATAGAACATAATTGTTTTGTTAATTCATAGTTGTCAAAATAAATTCCTACCATTCCATCAGACCCAAATAACATCCCTAATAGGATAAAAATTAGTAATATTGGTACTCCAAATTTATATAAGACCTTACTCGAGGTTATACAAATCAATAGCACTAATCCACTTATAATCATCAATTCTGTCATAGCATCAACTCCATTTCATATAAATTTTGCAGATTAAATTATATCTACAATTTTGTTACTTGTTCAAATATAACATGACATAAGTTTATAAGTTATGGTGCATAAAAGTACAATTAAAATTCGATAATACACTAAAATATGAGTATTGCACTCAAGTTTATATATTTATTTTAATTATATTCATTTAACATTCAAAATTTGAATTATTTTTTATTAACATTTCATTTTTCAGTTGATTATTTAATACATTTCATACTCTTATAGTAGTTTTATAGATACTATGAAATATATAGTATTTAGATAAGTAATAAGAAACTAACATACAATGTTAGGTACTTTAGATATGAAATCTTCAAAAACTTCATACATTGAAATATTTCTTTATATATATTATTTTATATTTGTTACAAATTATTGTCAATTTATTTTTTTCTCAAAAATAGAAAAATTGCATAATTTTTTTCAAATTATGCAACTATAATATTTATTTCCAAAACGCTTTCATCCCTTCTATTATCTCAGTATAAGGCAACAAAGTAGCTTCGACTATTGATTTATTTGTTTTCTCTAAATAATATTTAATCATATAATATCCACAAGCATATCCTGCACAGTAAGGTAAACCAACTGGAAAGTATCCTTGCATTTTGGCTATATCATCACCATATAGATAGGATGTGATGTTTTGAAATCCAGTCTCTTTTAAAGCATTTTTTATTATTGGTTTTATATATGTGTCTAATGTTTGGATATCCGTTTTACTAACCCAAGGCCCCACCATATCCTCACCAAACATCCAGGTTGCAAAATTCTCTGCAAGACCCTCATTTATCATCATCTCTTCTAGTGTTATATCATTACTCCAATTTATAAACTGGAATCTAATATTGTGATTACATTCATGTGCTAGTGCTACTTGTAATCTATCAATCGTGTACTCATTAGGAACCAGTGATATGAACATATATCCAGGTATCCCACCATCACCCCAACATCCATCACTTAAAATTGTATAAGGACTATTTGGATTAGCCAACAATATTGAATATTTATAGTCCTTAATATTTAAATCGTATCCTTCTCTTATAAATGAGTTCATAGAATTTTCTATAGTTTCTTTACAAGTGTTCCAAAGTTTATCATCAGATATTGCATTTATATTATTTATTTGATTTTCATTAATATTCTTAGGTGATAAAACCCCCATCATTTCACTTGCCATAATTACATCATATCCACCTTCTTGTTTGGCAACCATTGGAACATCTATACATTTCCATTTGAATTCAAAAGGCTTCATAAGTTCATATCTATATATATCTTCTTTTTTGTTTACTGGTGCATTCATTATCTTCTTATATACTTTATCTGAGCGAATTTCTATGATATTCATCTTTATCATCTCCTTCAAAATAGAGTATATAGAATTACGTAGCGTCAATGTCAATATATTTTTTTATAATCTAACCTTCTTCAATTATAGTCTCATTAGAATCATCACCAAACAAGTAATAAGCCACCCTATTGACAAATCCATTTTGTTGCCAATAAATTACATCATCCAATAAAAATGGATTATCAGTAATTATGCTATCTACATTTAAATTAATCATTTTTTTCATTAGTTTACTATTATTAATAGTCCACACAAAAACTTGCTTTCCGTTTTGGTGTATATTATCCACAACATTTTCAGTTATAAATGTAGATTCTATTCCATATATATCAACATAATCCCAGTTATAAAAATTTCCGTATGCAACTGCTGTCAAATAACATGTTATTATATCTGGATTTAATTTTTTTATATTTTTTAATACATCTTTATCCATAGATGCTACAACACATTGATTCTCTAATCTATTTAATTTAATCAATTCCAAAACCCTTTTTTCTACATTGGTTTTTTCATGACCATTAAGTTTTATTTCTATTAGAAGTTTTATTTTTCCTTTCGAATATTTCATCGCATCATCAAGAGTTGGTATTTTTTCACCTGCAAAGTTTGAACTAAAGTGACTACCAGCATCATAGTTCTTAACTTCATCATAATTTACTTCCCAAACATTTTTATTTATACCAGTTACTCTCTCAAAGTTAGAATCATGAAATAAAATCAGTTCTCCATCCTTAGTTTCTTGCACATCAATTTCAGCATACTCAGCTTGAGTTACAAAAGTTTCTTTAAACGCAGCCAGTGTATTTTCTGGAGCAATTAATGAAGAAACTCTATGAGCAGTTGCTGTTGTATTATAAAAAAATGAAGAGTTAAATAAAATATCATTATTTAAAGAGTATGCTATAGATTCACTATGTAGGATAAATAAAATTATGGATACTTTTAGAGTTATTTTTAATAGCTGAGTTACTGATTTTTTTTGTTTATCAGATTTCTTTTTATAAATTCTAATATCATTATATTCATAATAAAATGCAGAAATAAATCCTGTACTAATTATAAATATAGCTATTGATGAAATAAATGTAGCATAGTCATTGAACAATATACACCTATTAATAAATATATCTTTCAAAAAAGTTGCCTCAGTATAATTTTTTGTCCATATTCCTATCAATATAACAATACTATGGTATATTATATATCCTATAATACTGACTATTATGGATATCCCTAATGAATAAAGAATTAGTCTTATTGATTTTCCTTTTGTAAGGCTAATACTTTTATCCCTCGCTTCTTTAAAACTATCTGTGTTTAAAGTTATTTCATGTATACTAAAAATCCATCTAATAACTGATATATATAATATTAATATTAAAAACATATAAATTATATTTAGAACTATATTAGAATTTATATACTCTAATATATACTCTGGGAGCTTTATCTTTCCAATAAATCCTGAAGTTAAGGCTATGTTTGTAAGTGGAACTATTAATAGCACAAATATAAATAACAATAGATTTTTAGGATACAATATTTTTATAGATTTTTTTAAAGACATTTCAACAAGTTTATATAATGTAATTTTTTCAGAAATTCTTGATTTCTCAAAACATATAATTACTGAAGTAAATTCAAAAAACATATAAAATGTTAATATCGCAATTGAAAGTATAGCTAGTAATATTGATATAGGATTAGTTAATATTTCTCCTATATTATCAGTACTTAAATAAACTATATTTGCACTTTTCATAGAACTACTTAATACAAATTTAATTGATGGTAATATAATTATCAGAGCCAGCCCTTTGTGAAGTAGTTCAAATGTAATTAATGTACTCCAGTTATATTTTATTAATTTTACAAAAGTATCTAAAATCTTCTTATTCATGGTGTCCCCTTAGTCTTTTTATTGTATTTTATCCTGTAAATCTTATAAATATATATTATTTTTTAAAATTAATAATTTTATGTAAGCTGATAATAGAAAAATTATATTTCCTATATGTTTTATTCTTCATTTAAACAGATATATATTAAATTAATTTCATATGTAATATTGGGAATGGATTACCCTGCCCATCTATTTCAGACCTATCAAATTCTTTAAATCCTAAATGAGTATAAAATCCTACTGCTTTTTTATTTTGCTCATTTACATCAACATATTTTATATTATATTTATCTATAGCATATGTCATTAGCTTTTTTCCAATACCATATCCTCTATATTCATCTTTTATAAATAGCATCTCGATTTTGTCTTTTTCTATTCCCATGAAGGCTTTTATCATATCATTATCTTTCACAACAACTATATTTTCTACTTCTCTAAGTCCTATTTTAACTAATGGTATTAGAGATTCAATATCTTTCTCCTTTAAAAAATCATGTGTTGCTCTTACTGACGATTCCCAGACTTGCAATATTTCCTTATATTCACTTGAATTTATTTTCTTCATTTCAAAAATCATTTCAGAGTTCATAAATACTTCCTTTCTATTCTATATAATTTTTAATTTTGTCTAGTTTATTTATATAAATTTAGAAAGAGCTATGAATATTAATATCATAGCCCTAATTAAATTTAAATATTACCCATTACATTTTTATCATTTATATACTAAAATCTAACAAGTTTATTACAATAATTTCCATTAGTTATACTAAAGGGGCTTCTATTTGAGTAGTAAAAAGGAATTTATGACAGTGACCATCATTAACAGTAGTATTTCCACATACTAAATGAACGTGTTTATTAGTTCCTGGTATCTTAATAGCTGGACCTGTTGTAACACATATTTTATGAAAATGGTCAAGGAAGTCTACATTATCAGTTATTTTATGAACATGATTTGTTCCACCATTTATTGGTATAACTTCACCAGTAACTCCTGCTGCACGATGATTATGTCTATCATCACACTCTTCTGCTAACTTAACACTCTGTGAATATTCATGAACATGTGTCATTTCTTCATAATCATTATAACACTTGTTACATTCATTATATTTATAATCATCATATACATAATCTCTTTCACATTTATAATTTTGATAACTCATTTTTATATCTCTCCTATTATATATTAAGAAATTCTTCTAAAGAATCTCTAATATATAGTATGAAGTAGAGTCAAAAAAGTTCATATTTTGTAAAATCATGTATTAATTTAATTATTTGTTCCAGTGTTTAGGATGTACTAGTGAGGCTGGTAATTTTGTATTAGAATCGCCTTTTGCAGTATTAACTTGCAATTGTGTTAAAAACACACTATTTTTAAGATTAGCTCCTCTAATATCGCAATCTCTTAAGTCTGCTCCTATTAAATTTGCTCCACTTAAATCTGTATCTTTTAAGTTTGCTGCTATCATTAATCTTCCTTTTAAATCTGCTCCTATTAAATTTGTTTTTCTAAGGTCTGCTCCTATTAAGTCTATACTTTTACTCAATTTTTTCTTACTTTTAAGATTAGATGTTTTAAGAAAAGATTTGACTTTTTCCATTACAGACTCACTAGCTTGAGATAATAATGAATTGACCTTTACTCTATGTGATGTTATATCTAAATCAATTAGCTGTTCTGGAGTCATAATGGTTATCTTTTCAGTTTCTTCAATTATTGAATCAATTTTTGTTTTTATTTTATCTGATATGTCTAATACAGATGCTTCTTTAAGATACCATAGCATTTCATGTAATTGTCGCATGATTAAAAACACTTCAGACATTTGATTTGCTAATTCTGATGATTGCATCCAGTCTCTACCTTTATATGTTATTTGCGCTACTTTCTGACCTGAACCAAAACAATCATATGCAGTACAACCTCTAAAACCTCGCTTTATAAGATTATTATGTACAGAACATTTAAAATCTGATTGCAAATTAATACATGGCTTTCCTGATTCCTTATCAGTGGGAAATCCATCTGAGGCAGAAAAATAGAGAGCCAAACAACAAAGTCCAAAACACTTCTCACAATCAATTTTTAACTCATCAAATAATTTATTATTATATATATTTTTATGTATATTTATCATATCACTTCTCCTTCTCAGTATAGTTTTTTAATAAGCTAATATTGTAAATAAATTACACTTCAGCCTCTTATGTAACATTTCTTATTCTTAATTATAATTTAATGTATCAGTTATTCCAATAGTATACATAGGTTTCTTATTTGTCTAAATAAACTTGTTAAAATTACATATTAATAAAACCACAAGAAAATATAAGGATAAATAAACTTTAATTCCTCAATAAATTCTTATGGTTTATAATGTACTATAAAATTATATAATAAAGTGATTTTTTATGATTTTACGCTTTTTTAACTACAGAAGACTTCAGCTTCATAGCTCCAAATCCATCTATTTTACATTCTATATCATGCCCATCTGATGGGTCGTGTACTAAACGTATATTTTTTACTTTTGTTCCAATCTTTATAGATGATGAACTCCCTTTTACTTTAAGGTCTCTGATTACTGTAACAGAATCTCCATCATTTAATACATTTCCATTTATATCTTTAATAATGTTTGAACCTTCTTCTTCTCCTAATTTTAAAGCCCATTCATGAGAGCATTCTGGACACACTAAAAGAGTTCCATCTTCATAAGTATATTCTGAATTACATTTCGGGCAATTTGGTAAATTTTCCATATTCATATGTCCTCCACTTGTTATTTTTAATTTTTTACTATATAAAATTTCTTTTGAGCCTATATGATATCATATTATACTTATATTTACAAACAACTCTTTTGCTTATGATTTAAATTCTTAATCTTACTATTATTTTTAATTTGATTACTGATTATAATTGGATACATACTTATGTATACCTTGCACTTACCATAATACACTTTATTCCAAATTTAGTTTGTCATATCCCTTTTATTTATATATCTCAATAAATAACCAACTCCCATACCTATAAAACTACCCGCTATCCCCCACATAAAATTATCTGTAATAAATCCTATTGATATTCCTATTATAAAACCACCTATCATGAAATTATCTGACAGTTCATCTTCTGACTCATCTTCATCATAATTTGTACTATTTGTAGGTAATTTACTTGATTTAATAACAGCTTCAATTTTATCTTTATTTTCATCAAATAACAAATCATCTAAAGCTATATTAAATATATTTCTTAACAACATTAAATTCTCTATATCTGGATATGTTTTATTAGATTCCCATTTTGATATAGCTTGCCTAGATACATTTAGCATTTCAGAAAGTTGTTCTTGTGATAAATTTCTTTCTTTTCTTAGTCTCTTTAAATTTTCTCCAAAGTTCAATATTATCACCTCATCTCAACTTAATTATATTTATATATTGGCTAATTCACAATCCTCCTATAGTTGCACTTTGTTAACTAATAGTTGCATTACTAATTTTATCTATAATTTGGATTAAAATATAACAAATACTAAATAAGCTGTATCATAATAATTATAAACTACTATGATACAGCCACAACATTAAACTTCTCTTATATTTTTAATTATTTCACGAATCTTTTTAGCATTTTTAGCAATATCCCCAATATTACCTTTAGTTAATAGACTACCAAAACCGCATACATCAACACCATTTTCCAACCATACATGTAAATTATCCAGATTAATTCCACCACTTGCTAAAACTGGCATATCAGGTATTGGTGTCTTAAATACCTTTACTAGCTTAGGTCCATAAAAATCTGATATTGGAAAGGCCTTGATAAAAGCTGCTCCTAAACTCAGAGCCTCTACTGCCTCAGTCAATGATGTACATCCTGGAGCATAAGGAATCTGATACCTATTACAAGTTTTTGCTACATCTTCATTATAATTTGGTGCAATGATAAATTGAGCTCCATGTAAGATAGCATGACGAGCTGTTTCACTATCCAAAACGGTTCCTGCCCCAACACAAAGAGATTCACCATATTTTTTATTAAGCCCTTGAATTATTTCTCCAGCATTATTTAAAGTATAGCTCATTTCTATATTTGTTATTCCACCTTTTATACACCCTTCAGCAATTTCACATGCACGATTAAGTGTTTCTTCTCTTACAATCGCAAGAGCTCCACATTCTGCCATTCTTTTGGTTATATTCATCTTTTTCATATCATCACCTCTATATTCATCAAAACATTTTACTTCTCCATTAAGCCTCCATTAAGTTAAATTGCTTTTAATAAAGCATATATTATTCACATACAAATCTGATTCTTCTCGTTATATTGTCTATTCTAACTATGTTTATTAAGCATTTCTCTATAATTTTCGACCACTTGCTTAATTTCTTCAAGAGCTTCTCCAATTGGTTCAGTTGCAGGAAGTCGTGCAGTTCCAACATTAATTCCATTCAAGACAACAGTTTTTTTTATAACAGATGGAATTGTTCCAAGCTTTAGAATACGGCGAAGTTCTTCAATACTATTTTGAGCTTCTTGAGCTTTTTCTAAATCCCCATTCATAAAGTTTTCATAAATAGCAATATCAATCTCTGTGAGGAAATTTGCTGTTGCAGCAACGGCACCTTTCCCACCAGCCTTCAAACTATCAAGAATAAGTGAATCTGAACCTGAAAATACACTAAAATCCTCACCCTCAGTTGCTTCAATATAAGCTTTCATGTTGTCAAGTCTACCACTACTATCCTTAATGCCAACAATATTCTTTATCTTTGATAATTCACGCACTGAGTCAGGTTCAATATTAATCCCTGTCTTACCTGGCATATTATACATCATAATAGGCAAATTAACTGAATCAGCAATAGACTTATAATGTAAAATTAATTCCTGTTGTGTTGGTGTCACAAAATATGGAGTGATAATTGATAATGCACTTGCACCTATTTCTTCCATTCTTTTGGACAAAGTTATAACTTCACGGGTTGAGTTACCACCTGCCCCAACAAAAACAGGTACACGATTATTAGTATGATTGATAACAATTTTTGCAAATTCAACCTTTTCATCATCTGTTAGTACATGACATTCACCATTAGTTCCCAAAATAAATAATCCATAAACTCCCTTATCTATTAGATAGTCAATTAACTCACATGTTGCTTGTGGATTTATATTTTGGTTTTCATCAAAAGGTGTTATCATTGCGCATATAATACCTTTATATTTCATAAAATTACATTTCCTCTCTAATAGACTTTCCAAGGCTTCCTCCTGGATGCCACTTCAAATACTGTTGTACATCAAGTCCTTTAGCATATTGTAATGCAACACTTAATGACTGTAATACTATAGTTTCTGCAAGAATTGAAGCACGAGGAGCCTTATTAAGACAATCACCTTCATGTTTAACACCTGCAAATAAAAATATATCAGAAACATCCTTTAAGAATGAATTAGTATTACCACTTACACCAATTATCTTTGCTCCATTTACTTTTAGTGTCTCAATAGTTGCTTTTAATTCTTGAGTCTCTCCACTATTTGATATTGCAATAACAACGTCCCCAGCTACTACTTGACCACTTGAACCATGTACTGCTTCTGTACCATGTAATATATATGCTGGTGTTCCAGTAGATGAAAGTAATGAAGAAATATACCCTGATACATGTCCTGGTTTACCAATACCAGTCACATGTACACGTCCATGATTCTTTTCAACTTCAAAAATTAAATCACATGCTTTATTTATAGATATTTCATCTATTGATGAAATAAACTCTGATACTTCAGTAGATAGAGTGTCTAGAAATGCAGATAGTGTATTTTTCATAATAGACTTGCCCTCCTTTAAATTATATCAACCATACCTATGACTTTTATATCATTGATTTAGACTAGATAGGCTTTATAAATTGTAAAATATTATGTAATATTGAACCAACTACGTTATAATCAATGTTTGGGAAAGTTGCGCCCTCTATACCAAGAGTCCCATAAACTGGATATAATATCACTGGTAAAAATGCAAGTAATAATCCTACAACAAATGACCCTGCAATAGCTCCTCTCCATCCTCCTGAGGTATTACCAAATATTGCAGCTGTACCACCTGAAAAAAAACATATATGAGCAGCTGGAATAATTACTACAGGGAATATACTAGGAAATGATGCCATAATAGCAATTGCTAATAGACCAGCAGCATATGCTGAAATAAATCCAATAATAACTGCATTTGGTGCATATGGGAAGACTGTTGGAACATCCAGTGCAGGACGTGAACCTGGGATATATTTTTCTGAAATAATTACAAATGCGGCAGTTATTTCAGCTAAGAACATACGAACACCTGACATCAGTATTGACATCCCAGCCACAAATGTAAATGCTTCTATAAGTGGAAATACTAACCAATGTGTTGAACCAGCAATTTCTTGAGTAAAGGCCTTCCCAGCTTTTAAGGTTGCAATATAAAATAAGATTAGCATAACTATAGATAGACCCATTAAAAAGTCTCTAAATATTGATAACCACTTAGGAAATTCTATAGTTTCTGTTGTATCATCTTTATGTTTTGAAAATAAACGTCCAATATATCCTGATAAACCATAACCAATCATATTGAAGTGACCAATGGCTTGTTCATCCCCACCTGTCAACTCACGCATAAATGGCTGACAGAATTGAGGTAGTGCAGCAGACATAAATCCTAAAATAACTCCACCTATTAAAATAGTGATTGTATTATCGAATCCATGTGCTTTCATAATTAAAACTAATACACAAGAAAAAAATAAACTATGACCTGTTGTAAAGAAAATATTCTTGAACCTTGTAATACGTGCAAATACTAAATTTAGTATGAATCCAAGAATTAATGTACATGAAACTGCAAAACCGTATGTACTTTGTGCAAGTGCTGTAGCTGCTTCTGGTGAAGCTATAACACCAGTAATTCCAAACCCCTGCTGGAACAATTTATTGAAATTTTGAAGTGCGCCAGTCATAGCAGATGCACCAATACCAAATATTAGAAAACCAATAAGTGTTTTTGAAGACCCAGTAAATACTTCCACTGCTGATTTCTTTTGAAGAATCAGTCCTATACATGCAACTACACCAAGCAAAACAGCAGGTGTACTCAACAAACTAATAATAAACTCCATAAACATTCCTCCCTATTTTCTTAAATTTATTCCTCTTTTGAAGCAAGAAATTTTTCTAGCGCTGTCTTGATTTCGTTGCGGTCAACAATATTACGAATTCCAATTATATCAAATCTTAAATTTTTCTTTTCTAATTCTTCAGCAACATCAATTAATGTTTCTACAGCATCTCCATTGAATCCATTTAATGAATCTAATGAACCATGTTCTACTTCGATTGGAAAGTTATTTTCTTTAATGATTTGTTGAGTCTTTATTTTTAACATTAAACTTGAGCCAACTCCTGCTCTACATGCGATTAAAATTTTATACATAATTAAATCCTCCTTTATAATTCGTGTTTTTTTATAAAATCAATAATTTCTTTGCCTTCTTTAGCAGTATCTAACGCTCTAAAGAATTCATCTTGCTCCAATAATTCAACCAGTTCAGACATAGCACGTAAATGACTATTATTATCTACTGCACTTAAACAAAATACATATTTTACTGGGTCATTTTCATCATTTCCAAACTCAATAGGGCTATCTAAAGTAGCAATACCTATCGCAATTTCTTTTGACCCAGCTTCTGGTCTAGCATGAGGAAGTGCTACATGTTTTGTAATTACTATGTATGGCCCAGATACCTTTGCTGAGTCAATCATTGCATCTACATATCCCTCAGTTACTTTATTGTTTTCAACTAAGGCAGAAGCTGATTGTCTAATAGCATCCTCCCAGTTCTTAGCTTTTACCTTTAATTTTATTAGTGTTTCACTAGTAATCTCACTTAGCATAGGCCCCTCTCCTTCCTTGGATGTAAAATTCTCTATTTGTGCAAAATAAGCTAATAACTCACTTGAAAGCATACTTTCAGAAGTTACTTTTGCATATTTTTTTATTATATTCATAACCTCATCTATTTTAGGTTGTCTTAAGAAAATATCTCCCAATTGAATATACACTTCACGTGTAATCTTATACTTTTCTTTTGTGGTCATAACAGGACTTACTTTAATCACTGGCACATCTGTCTTTAAACCTTCTGTGTTATAATTAGTAGTAAATACAATGTCTACAGGTTCACTGATATTTTCTAATCCAACCGATTCTGACATTGGTATAAAATGTAAGTCAGGAAATAAGTTTGTAAGTTCTGCATGTAAAATAGCTGAACTCCCAACACCATTTGAACAAACTATTAATGCTATTCTTTTTCTAAAATCATCAAACTCTTTTTTATTTGAGAAAAGAGTTGCAAAGTGCATTGTTAAGTATGCTAACTCCTCTTCTTGAATTTCTTCTCCAAATAAGCCACAGAATTCTTTCATTGCATTACTTACAATTCTATAGACTAATCTATATTCTTCTTTTACCTTTTCACAAATTGGATTATAAATAGGTAATTTAAATAAAAGTCTGTAATAAGCTGGTCTAAAATGAGAATATAATTGTTTAAATATCTTTTCTTGACTTATATAATAAACCCCACTTAAATACCCAAATCTTGTCATCATTTTATTTACAATTTCTGAAATTACAGCCTTATCTTCTGTGTCTTCTTCATAATTTCCTACTGATATACCTAAAATCCAAGCACTAATATACATTATATTATGAGGTCTTATATTTTCTTCACTTTCATATACTTCTAACAATTCCTTAGCAAATTTATATTCCTTCATTGAACTCATGACTGCAATACTAGGGATATCTATATTTTCTTGAGTAACTATTCTAGTTGAACACATTCTTGCCTTTAGAAAGATAAATATATAAATAAATTCTATTAATCTATCCTCAACAAAATTAATTTCATATCTTTTTATAAGCTTTAATATAATCTTTTTGGCTTCTTCAAATTTATCTAGATTATATTCTTCTATAAAAATATCAAATACTCTTGAACTTTTCTCATTAGACAAAGTTTCTATAATATTCTTAATAAGTACTCTCCTAATTTCCATCTCATTTCCAACTAAATAATAGCCACTTATACGATTATTCTTGATTTCAATACCCTTTTTTTCAAGATTTGGTATTAAATCTTTAAAATCAAGATTTACAGTAGACCTACTCACTTTTATAGAGTTTGTAAAATGGTTAATTGAGATATCCTCCATATTAATAAAAAGCATTAGGTACATATATAAAAGTCTTTCTTCTTTACTAAAGTAATAAGTATTCTTAGAATAATTTTTTTCTAGAATTTCTTTAATTGCTTTTTTGGTTTCTTTTCTAACGATAATATCTTTATCAGCTCTTAAACATATAAGTGGTACTTTTTTTACTTTAAGCATGTCATTGATTTTATTTATTCTATAAGTAATTTGTCTTTTTGAAGAATTAGATTCCTCTTGTAATCCATTAGTTGTAATCAATGTGCTATTTAATAAAATCTGGAGAATCGATACAATTTCTTTGTCCACTACCATTAATCCCTACTTTCTTATTAAGATTAGTCTTCATATTATCATTGGATTCTTTCATCACCTCCACAATATTTATTTTATTGGAGAATTTTATTGTTTTCAATTTCATTTAAGTATAACTTTTGTTTTAGATTGAGACAAAAATTATACTTATCTAAAATAGATACTGTAGTACAATTGTAGATTTTATAAATAAAAAAGGTTTCTTTAGTAAAGAAACACAAGAAAAGTAATTTAAATAATAAAAATCATATTAACTTTTAATAAATTGTTCCACCTAAAAAAGCACATTAATTTAAAATAAAATTGATGTGCCTTATTTTACTTGTACCATTCTAATACATTAGATTTGTTTATTAATTGTACTCTAGTATCATTTTTCTGAAATTAATTTATCTAAATACAAGATTCAGTAACTTATACCTCTTATGACTTTAATATTTTAAAACCAAGTAGGTTAAATTTTCTTTATTATAAATAGTCTATATTTGTTTCATTCTTTTAAGTGTTTCGTCCAGTGAAATGCATTCTGCGTATCTCCCATTCCATATGAATTCATTGTAGTATTTATATGATTGTTCTGCTGACATAAATAAATTATCAACAGTTGTATTTGAATAAGCTGGAACTATCATATTAAAACCATGCTCAAACCCACATTTTATAGTTGCATCAATACAATAATCTGTTTGAAGTCCAACAACAATTATATCTTTTTCACCCTTATTTGTTAAGTATTCTAATAGACCAGTTTCCTTAAAAGCACTGTTTACTTTTTTATCAAATATTTTTTCTTTATTGTATGGTTTAAATTTTTCATATATCTCAAAACCATCTTTACCCTTAGTCAACTCATTTTCAGTCCCATCATCATGGCGTACATATATTACCTCTATGTTATTCTTTCTAGCTATATCAATTAAGTTTTCTATATTTGCTACAAACTCATTAAAATTATATAACTTTTCGTTTGTTATTAGTTTTTGTGTATCAACTACCAATAAAATCATATTTACTCCTCCTTAGATGTTATTTTAAAATTTCTTTATATTTTACCATAAAAAGTGAATACAATATTATTGAGTTTTTCTTTGTAAAAATTCTACTAATCTAAATCTAGGTATACCTGAGTAAACATAGTATTCACAATCTTTTGATATTTTGTAGACATAAAAATATTCCCTTTATGATAACAGTTTTATTATTTCAACTCTATATCATAAAAGGAATGTCTTAATCTTTAAATACACCATAAACACTTTTTAATAAATATCTTATAACTTTTATCTCATTGGAATATATCCACGATACTGTGAATATGCATCCATCGTTGCTATATCACCTAAAAATACTGATGCGATATTGAATTGTGGCTTTAGATATGGAAACTCCTCTTCTTGTGCCCATGCTGGTTTTTTAATAAATGATTTTGCATCTTCAACTACAGCTTTATACCACTCTTCTTCTCCTTCAAACCATAATTCTACTACACGGTCAAATGCAGTTGCACCATAGTTAATCATGATTTTACTGCTTACAAAGCGATTAACATAGCAACAGTTTGTAAAGTATGGAACTATCTCATCATAGAACCATTTTTCTCCTTCTTCTTTAGAAATACCCTCTGGATACTTAATCATAAATTGCCAGCGATAATTTGGCCCATCTTGTACAGTACGTCCTTTTCCTCTAAAATCTTCTTCCCAGTTTATTGGGACAAAAGCAAATATAAATGGTGGACATCCATTATCACCACCTACTGCACGCCCTGCATCTCCACTTTCTGCATTCTCATGAACCTTTTTATTCTCCACATCTGGTATGCATCCTTGCCAACGAAGAACATCCATAGGCATGTATTCTGTCATAATTCTATTTGCCATCTCAGGCATATGTTCATCTACAAGCCAATAATGCTCTGTTAATTGCATCTTACGTACACCAAAACGTTCCCCTTCATTTGGTGTAGGATATGCCTGATAAAAAGCATATTTAGTGCAATATGGCCCAAAATTACTAATACTATCTGGAATATGATAGCGATATAACCAATCCATTAATTTGGGTCTATACTCTTCCTTAGCAAGTCCTACATATATTAAACTCCTCATTATTTTAAATTCAAACCCCATAAACACCCTCCCATAATCAAATTATATTCACATGCTTCAATTTCCCATTGTTTTGTCTTTGTTTAAAATACCCCTAGTAAACAAATCTACACCTGCTCCCACATACCACACTCCTACTGCCATAGCTACAGCAATTTGAATACAAATGCTCTGTAAGTTAATAAGGCTTTCACCTGTCATAATAGTTAGACCTATAGCCCAGCCACAAAGCCATGATGGTAAGAAAAGTATTTTTTCAAATAAAGATGCGATTATAACTGCAAAAAATCCTAATATACTAAGTGTTAAAAATAATTCTAGGTTTTGATTGAAGTTTATATGTTCCATAATTAAAATTGCCAATACTGCCCACAAATCTCCACACCAAAAACCAAACATTATTTTTAATCCATCTTTTTGTTTATTGCCATTGGTTACATATAATCCTGCACAAATTAATGCTACAGCTCCAGTCTTTATCCCTATGTAAGGTGCTAACACTGCCCATAAAGGAGGTAATAAAGCAATCCCTATGGACAGTGTTAATATTTCTTTTTTCTTTCTATCCATTTTCCATATTGTAATTAGCATATTCTCTAGATTGCCTTATCTCTACCAACCTGGTTGCTACTGGATTTACAATCGTAGATACTACAAAATAAATTAAGTATAGTGGCATTATTAGTGCTACAACTGACCTTATAAAGACTATAGAGATATTTCTTACTGTATTAACAAATATAATTTGTCTAAAACTTGATTTCTTTTTCATATAATAGGCCTCCTATAACACTCCTTAAAAATAGCCTTTATATTTCAATTATTCTCCTAATGAAACTTCAACTTGCTTTTCTTTAATCAATGGTTCTATAAAATTATAAGCTACTTTTCTTTCTTTAAATTCTGTTGTTTTACGAACTTCTGCATAATGACCTTCCATTCGTTTAATATCATCACCATGTATAAACTTACCTGGTAAAGTGTCATGAGCATGTCCTAATTGCTCTTTTGGAAAACTAAATATAGTTTTTCCACTTGTTGTGTCTAATTCTCCAACTATGCCACATAGAGCACATATTGACTTTTTAGTACCTGGTTCAAGGTAGAATAACCTATTATGGCAATGTGGACAGACTCCTTCTTCTCCTTGGTATGAAGCTTTTTCGAAATCTTTTGCTGCTTCAACTATATTTATCCCTATTTGACTAACTTGAGCAAGTTTTTCATCATTCATGACTAGTTCCTTTGCCCATGGAAACCAAGCATTATCTATCACTTTCCACATTGGTATTAG
The DNA here is from genome assembly GCF_045898275.1 of Clostridioides sp. GD02404. Classification (NCBI taxonomy): domain Bacteria; kingdom Bacillati; phylum Bacillota; class Clostridia; order Peptostreptococcales; family Peptostreptococcaceae; genus Clostridioides; species Clostridioides sp. GD02404. The sequence continues at coordinate 51,562 of NZ_JBJOCA010000021.1, read as the reverse complement.
GGCTAACATAGCATGTTCACATTGAACTCTTGTCCCCCAGTCTGAACCACCTATTCCCATAAATGATACTACTTTATCTTTAAGTATTCTTGGGTCTGGAATTTTTCCCCCCGTAGCTTCTGCAACTTTTGTTCCTATAATATTATTTCCCTTGTCTACTCTTGGCCCAAAACGGTCCATTATGGTATGAAATAATCCTGATGCTCCTTCTTCGAATATTGGGTCTGAGAATACTATCCCATCTGCGTCTTTTATTTTATCAAGTAACCATTCAAAATCATCTTTTAGTATACACATACTACCTTTTCCAGATAATAAAGTCTTAACGCATGCACAACACCCAGTGCAATGTTTAATATTAAGAGATGACATTTGAATAAATTCTACTTCAGCTCCAACTTCTTGAGCTCCTTTAAGTGCCACTTTGCACATTGTGTCATTATTTCCATTTTTCGTTCCAAAAGAAATACCTAATATTTTCATATTTAACTCTCCCTCTTTAGTGTTTATTAATCTTCTTTCATTTTTAATATATAGAACCCATCATCTAGAGCATCTATAATGATGTATCCTCTATCATCAACAATAATATCTTCTGTTACTGCTAAACGTGGTCCAGGGAATCCTGGGAAATAAGACTCTTCTTGTGCTTTATTTGGATTTGGTGGTATAAAATATGCTAATTCTTTGATATAATATGGGTCTGATACATCGTAAACTCTTAAACCTGCATGGAAATAACAGCAATACACTCTATCTCCTCTTTGCTCTAACCATGGCTTATTATCCATTGGTTCGTGAAGGTTATGTGGTCCAAATGGTCCTGGTTTTCCTAGCCCTGCAACATTAAAATTAGGATAGGGAAAATCTTTTGGTACTTCAGGATATGGAAACTGAGCAATTAATGTCGGTTTTGTTGGATTGCTAACATCAACCATATGTATATTATTCATAGCTTGGACATCTGTAATATTCTCTGGTTTAAAAAACTGAAAACGTTCTCCTTCGTTTTGAACAACAGCCAAATCCCTTCCTGGTAATGGTAGTGCTGTATGCGTTCTTGCTCCTGCAAGTCTGCTAGAAAACGCAGGCATAAATGGTAATTCGCCCAAACATCTTGGTCTTGTTAAATCCTCAACATCTAACACAACTAAACCGGCTCCTCCATAACCACAATAGGCTTTTTTATTTCTTACAAATGGAGGTCCATGAAGCCATCCTTTATCCATAAATTCTGGACAATGAGGTGCTCCTGGATCAAATGTTCTATTTGGATATCCATCTGCATATTGGTCTGGTCTCCACCACTTACCTATTTCTACTGGATTAGTTGGGTCTATTATATCTATAATTCTATAAATCATTCCTTCAAATCCAACGCAGTCACTTGATAAGTGTACATATCTTCCACCATTATACATAAATCTATGAACACCCATTACATGCTTTAATCCACAATCCCAATATCCTAAAAACTTAGGATTTAGAGGGTCCTCTTTTAAACTATATATTCTAATTCCTGCTTCACACTTAATACTTGATAATTTAGCTTGGTCAACAAGTGCTCCTGGTCCACTTCCACAGCTCATGGCTACTATCATTAAATCATCTGCTATTTGAATTTTTGGAGTTGTTGTTGTAGGATATTCTTTTGGATCTAACACTTGAAAGTGTTTAATAAATTCTGGATTATAAGGATTTGTAATGTCACTAATCATTACTCCATTTTTCTTACTTCCACCGAAACAACACCCATATAAATAATATTTCTCGTCTCTTTTATAAAGCGCCATTTGAAACATTCCACAAGTTCCATCTAAGTTGTTAAAGGAACAAACTTCAAGGTTTTTGATATACCCGTTATTACCTTCACCTTTTGCATAAAATTTATCTTCCATTTTTTCTCCTTTCTTATCTAGGTTATTATCAATTGATATACTTTCATTTTATGGGATAAACTCAGTCAAATCCAATATCGTTTTTATGGGAATATATAAGTTATTCTTATTAATAAATTTATAAAATTTAATGTAAATGCACATTTAAACATATATTTTTATACAAATATTTTCTAATATTATTTAAAAGTAAGTTTCCTTATACTATAATAAGTTTTAATTATATAACTAATGTTTACAAGCAAGATAAGTTTAAAAAGGGGTGATTCTTTGAATACTAAACAATTGGAATATTTTATATCTGTAGCAGAAAATTTAAGTTTTACCAAAACAGCAGAAAAATTTTATATTTCTCAAACTGCTGTTACACAACAAATTAAAGCCTTAGAAGAACAGATACATGTAACTCTGTTTACAAGAAGCAAACGACACGTTGAGCTAACTCCAGCCGGAAAAGTTTTTTTATCTGAGGCACGCACTATAATAAAAAATATCAATGACGCTATTGCAAAAACACAAAAGTTTGCAAATGGTTTTTCTGGAACTTTAAGCATTGGAATTTTAATCGGATATGAAAAAAACAAACTTCAGCAATATTTAAAAGAATTTTCTCATACATACCCTAACATATCTATGGAACTCTGTACTAACGAGATGACTGAGCTTTTAAACTTAGTGAAAAATAATTTTATGGACCTTGCTTTTGTTATTAATCCGGAAAATCAACCATTAAAAGGTTTTGAATATAAAACTGTAGCAAGATATTCTTTAGTTGCCCTTTTACCCCCTGGACATCCTCTTTACAATAAAGAGTGTATCGATTTAATTGAGTTACAACATGAGAAATTTATTTTTGTAAAGGAGACAGGAGATGAATATGGTCAAAAATCTATGATACAAGATAGATATCGTGAAGCAGGATTTGTACCTAATGTGGTACAACGTTCAAATGATCTCAATACTATTGAATCTCTAGTAGCCTCTAATATGGGTGTATCCATATTACCTTCATTTTGTGCTGTAGGTAATATGATAGAGCATGATATTTCAATTGTTCCTATAAAGGAAGTACAGAATAGAATTGAAGTTGTAGTTGTATGGAATAAAAACAATACAAACCCAGCATTAGAAAAATTTATTTCTATAATATAAAATTAATTAATATTGATTATAAAAATAGCATTAGCCATTTTTCATGGTTAATGCTATTTTTTATTCTTTATTTTTTAAACTTTATTCTATATAAAAATAATATCTTATTAAAAACTGGTCTTTTGTCTTCTATAAATAGATGGTGATACTCCTGTTTTCATTTTAAATTTTTCAATAAAATAACTAGTACTACCAAATCCACACTGATAAGCTATATCTGAAATAGAATCATTAGTTGAAATTAATAAATTTGAGCTAGCTACCAAGCGGTAATTAATAATATATTCAAAAATAGTGCAATTCATATATTTTTTAAATTCACGACAACAAGTACTTTTAGATAAATTAACTTCTTTTGCTAAATCATTAAGTTCGATTTTCTCCATATAATGGTCACATATATAGCCAATTATATTTCTTATATGCAAACTATTATTTCTAGCATTATCATTAGGAAATGATACAAAATAAGATTTTATTAAAATATTCCATACTTCTATTAATAATATAAATATATGTAATTCAAATCCCATTTCCTTTTTATTATACTCTTCATAAATTTTAAAGATATTGTTTAGTATAACCGATTTCCAGTCAATATCATTTTTCAAAATACAATAATTAATTCTAGAATTATCTATATAAGGTTGTATATATTTTATATTTATGAGACTTCCTGCAAAGCTAGATATAAAGTCTGAATTAAAAACTACACTTATATAAGAGCAATCACTTCCTTTATAATTTTTTGCCTGATGTAATTGCTTTGCATTTATGAATATCCCTTCCCCTTCAAATAAAATTATTGAATCTCCATCAACATTAAAATTAATATTACCTTTTGTTACAATACAAAATTGTAACTCTTCATGCCAGTGCCAATCAATATATCCCAAAATATTTTCACTTATTTTAGTCTTATAGACTGTAATTGGGAATTCAAATGAACCTTGTTGTGTTACTTCTTTTTTATTTTTATTAGTAACAATATTATCCTTCATAAATCTAGTCTCCTTTTACTAATTTCGATTTTTTTTAATCATACACAACTTGATAATATAACGATATTTATTGCCTATATTATTATATATTTTTTGCTAATTAGTCAATATAATTATAATTAAGAAATAAATAATAAACAATTTTAGGAGATAAAAACTATGAGAAACATAAAAGATATTAAATATATACAAAATGAAAATGCAAGAAATTTACACAAATCTAAAGTAAGTGTAAACTTTATTAACAAAGAACAAATAGAAAAAATTAGAAACTTCCATAGAAGCTTTTCAGAGTATAAAGTAACTCCTCTTCACAGTTTAAGTGAATTAGCTAATGAATTAGGTGTTAGTGATATCTGGCTAAAAGATGAGTCATATAGATTTGGACTTAATGCATTTAAAAGTCTTGGGGGTTCATATGCGGTTGGAAAATATATAGCAAAAAAATTAAATATGGATATTTCTAGTCTTTCTTTTGAAATGCTAAATAGTAAAAATATAAAAGAAAAGCTTGGAGACTTAACTTTTGTAACAGCCACTGATGGAAATCATGGAAGAGGGATTGCTTGGTTTGCAAATCAAATTGGACAAAAATCAGTAGTATTTATGCCAAAAGGGTCTTCTGAGATAAGATTAAATAATATTAGAAAAGAAGGTGCAGAAGCATCTATAACAGACTTAAATTATGATGATGCAGTAAGATTAGCTACTAAATATGCTGATGAAAATAATGGTGTTATAATACAAGATACTGCTTGGGATGGTTATGAAGAAATTCCAACTTGGATTATGCAAGGATATGTTACTCTTATCGATGAAGCTATAGAGCAAATAAATTCTTTAGATAATGGAATCCCCACTCATGTATTCCTTCAGGCAGGGGTTGGCTCTTTTGCTGGAACTGTACAAGGATATCTAGAATATGTATTTGGCAACAATAGACCAATAACTACTATAGTTGAACCAAATGAAGCAGCATGTATATTTAAATCAGCAGAAATAAATGACCAAAAACCACATGCTGTTACAGGTTTTATGGAAACTATAATGGCAGGGCTTAATTGTGGTGAACCTAACACTATAGGTTGGAATATTTTAAGAGATTATTCTGATATGTATATTTCTTGTCCTGATTATGTAGCTGCAAGAGCAATGAGAATACTTGCTAACCCACTAAAGGGAGACCCTTATGTTGTATCTGGAGAATCTGGTGCGGTAGGTTTAGGGATTTTAAGTTTGATTTTAGAGGAAGATGGATTAAAAGAAATAGCTGATAAGCTAAACATAAATAAAGATTCAAAAATACTTGTTATAAGTACAGAGGGTGATACTGATCCTGAAAATTATAAAAGAATAGTGTGGGATGGCGCTTATACGTCAATTTAATAAAGTAAGGTAGATTAGGTAATGAATACCTAATCTACCTTACTTTATTTATTCTGTTATATCACTTACTTGTGATACGGTTCCCCGTTATACCTCCAAAGGAGGTTGATTTTGGGCGAAATAAAAAAGTATAAACTACCATGATTGTCCAGTTCATACTTTTTTTATATTATATTTTTTTTCTTATTGTATATGATCTTATTTTAGCCTCTACTACTGACTTTATTATATGCTCTACAATAATTTCATATGATGATTCCCTATCTATGAATACATTCAATTTTTTTGCTAATTTTAGTATATTAGTTTTATTTTCAACAACCTTAGATTTAGCTATTAATGTTCTAGCTTCTTCAACATCCATGATATTTTCTAGTTTATTAGCTATATCAGATATATTCATTTGAATATCTTCTGCTTTTTCTACTCTATATATTATATTTTCTTTATTATCATCTACATATTGAATAATATTATTTACTATAGTATCATTAGTATCTTTTACTTTAAAATCTATCTTATAATATTTACAAAAATCAAGTAACTTAGATTTTGTAGATAAGTATTTATTTTCTTTTATAAAATTTATTTTTTTATCTAAATCATCTTCAGTGGCTAGGTGATATATTATATTATAATAAGCTTCTTTTTTATCATTATCTATACCTTTTTCAAAATATCGTATATCTGCCGTCCCTTTAATCAGACTATTATATTGTTCTTCTGATAGATTATTTATTAAATCCATAAATAACTTTGTAACAATAGCAAAATCTTTTTTAGAGTTAGACATGGTTATCACCTCCTCATTAACTAGATCCCAGTCTTTTGAACTAATTCATCTATAACGTATTCTATTTCTCTTCTTATATCTAAATATAAACCATCAACATCTTTAAGTACTACTGGAACACCATATTCCGGTGGGTTTGCAAACATAGTACTATTATTTCTTATGAAGTTTTCAAAAACAGTATATCCTGCTCTTCTTACTTGATGCATATATGCATTTTGTGCTTGTATTGGGTCTTGATTATAAACAGTAATCATCGTAAACACTACTCCCGATAATTTAGGATCTATAGTAGCCCATCTATTACTATCATCTTGTTCTACATATGTATTATACTTTTCTTTTAATGCATCTATATGTCTTACTAATTGGTCTATACCTAGTGTAGACAGAAAATCTGCTTTTGCAGGAACTACATACATATCACTTGCTATTATAGCATTTTGTGTTACTATATTAAAATTAGGTGGACAATCTATTAATACTAAGTCGTAGTCATCTTCAACTTCTTCTAATCCTTTTTTTAGTCTTGAAAACAATCTTAAAAAGCTACTTCTTATAGTCCTCTCAGAGTTACCTCCATATCTAGTTGCTAACTCCATATCTAAATTAATAAGTTCTAGATGGGAACTTATTAAATGGACACATCCACTCGCACCCATATTACTTATTTTATTATTAACTTTATCAGGTATAATTATTAGATCTTTTAATGATTCATCTAAATCTGCATCTAAAAATTCATCATACCAATGTTTTATAGTCTTTCCATTTGTATCTAGTTCTCTCCATTTTTCTATATCTATAAATGAAAGAGTTAAGTTAGTTTGTGGATCCAAATCTACAACTAGTACCCTCTTATCTCTAAATGCTAGTTCTGATGCCACATTTGCTGTTAATGTTGTTTTCCCTACTCCACCTTTATAGTTTATAAATGATATTATATCCATATTAATCCCCCTTAAACTTTATATGAATATTATACCATTTTTTTAGTTTTATTTAATCATCATATTTACATAAATAATAAAAGCCATACTACATTTCTAATTAATGCAAACTTATCATTCTTAAATTTATTTTTAATAAAACCGTAGCATTTACTTGTGATACGGTTCCCCATTATTTATCCTATATGCTCTATAAATCTGCTCCAACAATATCAACCTCATCATCTGATGAGGAAAAGTCATCCTAGAAAAAGATAACCTATAATCAGCTCTTCCTAGGACTTCATCAGAAAGCCCTAGAGAACCTCCAATTATAAAACAGAGACTACTATTACCTCTAACTGCTAAATCACTCATGGTCTTAGCAAGCTCCTCAGAAGACAAATTCTTTCCATCAATGGCTAAAGCTATAACATAACTATTGTGCTTTATCTTCCCTAAAATTTTCTTACCTTCTTTATCTTTTATAATTTCCATTTCCTTAGCACTCAAATTCTCTGGAGCTTTCTCATCGTCCAACTCTATAATTTCCAACTTACAGTACTTAGAAAGTCTTTTTTTAAACTCATCAATACCTAATTTTAAATATTTCTCTTTAATTTTACCTACCACAACTATACTTATATTCATATGTTTCTCCTAAACTTAATTTTGCTACACATTTATATCCTAATATAATCTATAAACTCTTATAAAATTATCTCACTCTTTCTTGATTTGCATACTCTATAAACTCTTCAAAAGTTACAGCTTTGCTATAATAATATCCTTGATATATCTCACATCCTAATCCATATAGCTTATCTCTTTGACTCAAATTTTCAACATATTCAACAACTATGTCAAACTCCAAATTTTTTGAAAGATTTACAATAGACATTATAATTTCACTACTTCTTTTATTTGTAAGTATCTCTTTAACTAACGAACCATCCAATTTAACTATATCAAAATTATTATTTTGAAGATATATGAGTGAGCTATGACCCATACCAAAATCATCCATAATTAGCTTTATTCCTAAGTTATGTATCGCATTGATACGTTCTATAATTATTTGCGAACCTGATAATGCAACCTGTTCTGTAATTTCTATACCTAACATATTAGGATTTATATCATTCCTATTAATGATATTTTTTATTTGCTCTGGTAATTTAGGGTCATCAAGTTGGTCTGGAGATATATTTACAGAGAATTTAACAGGATTTCTCAATAACTTCTCACTCTTCTTTAAGTCAATACATGCTTTATCAATAATATACTCTCCAAGCTCATCTAAGAACCCTTCTTCTTTAGCTAAAATTATAACTAATGGTGGATAAATGAATCCTCCTATTGAATGTTTCCATCTAAGTAATCCTTCTGCTCCTACAACACTTCCATTATAATTGACTTGAGGTTGATAAAAAAGTTCTATCTCTCCTCTTTTCATGGCGAACTTTAAATCTGAAGCTAACATTTTTGAAATTGACCCTATTTTACCACTGTAATTTAAAAGATTTGGCTGTTCACCTGTTAACTCATACCTTTTTACTAAATTTGTTAAGTTTTCTATATTATTTTTAAACATATATGTATATCTATTTTGCGACATCTTTATAAATGGTATATAAATCATAACCCCAATACATAGATTAAACAATTGTAACATACTTCCTCTTATAGAGCCTGTAGCCATATAACCACTTAAAAATATAGGCGATGTCCATTCTACAGGAGAAACTGTACATGGAACAAACCCTATAGACATAGCTATATAACTTGTAATAGTCAAGATTATAGGCGTAATTACAAAAGGTACAAACATAATATGGTTAAAAACAATTGGTATTCCAAAAACTAACATCTCATTTATATTAAAAAGAGCTGGTATGGAAGCAATTTTGGCTAGCTTTCTTACATTTATACGTTTTTCACTAAGAAAAATCGCAATTACTAGACATAGCAAAGAACCGCATCCACCCAACAAGACCATTGTATCAAAAAAAGTCTTAGTAAAGATTTCTGTTGGCAATTGATTATTATTAACTAAATTGATATTAATTGCCATACTATTTTCAAATAAACTTTTTGCAACTGTATCTAGAACATTACTCCCATGAATTCCAAAAAACCACATAAAATGCATCAAGAAAATAAATAATAAGGCACTCATGAGATTTCTTCCCATTTTGCTAAATACATTTGAAAATAAATCGTAAAATATATCTTGAAAGTTTGAACTACCAATTAAACTTATCATTATTACTCTAAAAATAGAAAATAAAAATACTACAATTATAAATGGAACTATAGCTGAGACTACCATATTAAAGTCTGCATCTGCTCCCTCTGTATGAAACTTTACACTTGTGACAAAAGATTCTGTAAGTTTTACAAACAATACAGATGATGTCATAGCGACAATAATAGCTGTAAATAGCCACTTTGTGTTAAATACTTCTATATAATTAAGTTCATTGCCACTTGAAAACACTAAAAAAGAGCACATTGCAACTATAGGAACAAGTACTGTATACTTGCTCCCATATATTTTCCCATAACTATAACTTATTGTTAATAATATTATTAATGAAATTATTCCTAAAGTAGAGCCATTTATAAAGTTAAGAATCTTTGTGATTTCTCCATTAAATAAATTTGATAAACATTCTTGATACGCCCTTATTGGAAGATTTAAAATGACAAGAGCAGTTGAGCCAGTCATAATAGCAGGTATGGCTAAAATCATTCCTTGCTTTATAGAATATAAAATTTTATTATCTTCAACATTTTCGAAATTTCTTTTTAGCAAAGTTATTCACCTCTACTTCATTTCATAAACATTAGAAACATCATTTCGTGATAGTACATCTAGCTTCACATCTTGTCCAACTACTATATCATTTGATGCTAATACTCCTTTTGAAGTCTCATATGCCAATTCTGGAAAGTTATTTTCTTTACTTAAGTGAGCTAATAATATAGATTCTGTACCTTCATTAATCAGCTCAACACAGAAATTAGCAGCATCTTCATTAGATAAATGTCCAGTGTCTGACATTACTCTTTTCTTTAAAGCATATGTATATGAACCCATCATAAGCATATTAGGGTCATAATTTGATTCTAATACTACTAACTTAGATTTATATAGATGTTTTTTTATATTTTGAGTTATACATCCTATATCAGTAGCTATAGATATCTTTTCATCACTCTCTGTATAGAAATTATATCCAACTGGGTCAGATGCATCATGTTCTATTGAAAAAGGTCTCACTATAATATCTCCTAGTGAATAAGTTTTATCATTTTCAAAAACTTTCATATTTTTATCTTTGACATCTCCTAACTTATCCTTCATAGAACACCATGTCTTTATATTAGCAAATATTGGTATATCAAATTTTCTTGATAATATACCTGCCCCTTTTATGTGGTCAACATGTTCATGTGTTATAAATATTCCTTTTAATTTATCTGCATCTACATCAATGTCTTTAAGACCTGTAGTTATTCTCTTTCCACTTAACCCTGCATCTACTAGTATATTAGTATTTTTATACCCTATATAATGGCAGTTTCCACTACTGCCACTTCCAACTGAACAATACTTTAGCATTCCTTCACCTCTTTTTCTGCCTTATAAATTATATTATACCAAAAAAACAGGAGTTGTCTCGAAATTGATTTTTTCCAATCAAATTTTAAGTTCAACTCCTGTTTTAAATTTTCATGTTTTATTTTTGATACTTCATATTAACGAATAGGCAACATCATTTTAGTCAATAGTTCATTTGTTGGGCGATTTGGTGTATTTAAGTATTGATAATAAATTTCTCCAAGCATTTCATAGGGGCTACTCTGTACCCATGCAAACAATTCTTCTAATGTAGGGTCTTGCAAAATATAATCACCTTGGTCAATTGCAGTAACTATCTTTTGTGCAGGTATTTCTATACCCTGAATATCATCTACGCCTTCCATCTTAGTTGCAGTAGGAAAGCCTATTTCAATATTTAAGTTTTCTAAGTCCATATTGTGAAAGCAGACAATAGGTGCTCCTGCTACAAAAGTATTTTTACTTTTTATATAGTCCATGATTTTGGCATATCCTTCAGCAGAAAACTCTTGAAATTCAACCATGAAGTTAATTGTTTTCTTTATTACTAAAGCATAATATGCACTCTGTTCGACCACAGTAATATCTGTTATTCTTGACATTTCATTTCCTCCAATAAGTTTATTTTATATTTATAGTTAACATGATATCATCTAGCATATATTGTGGCTTGTCCTACAATGCTCTTTTCAAGCCCCAAAGTAATATTTATTAAATTGCATAAGCATATTTGAATACTATATACAATGTTCTCAATATGCAAACCATAAAGCAAATTACTTTAAAAAGATATTATAAATTGCTAGGAATATTAACTCTATATTCCATAAGACATTATATATAAATAGTTTATTGTATAGCTATCTTTAATACGTTATAATTTTCCTAACATTCCAGTGCAGAGGATAGTTTACAATTAAAATCAAAGGAGGTAATTATGTATAGAATAAGTCAGTTTTCTAAAATATCTGGTTTGACTGTAAAAGCTCTACGTTATTACGATAAAGAAGATATTTTAGAACCATCATTTAAAAATGAAGAAAATCAGTATAGATACTATGATGATGAAAAAAATTTGGGAATAGTACAAGTCATATAAACTCTGCTAAATAAGAAACTATTGTTGTAGCTATAAGGTAAATATGCACCCAAATAAAGTATAAGGTAAATATGCACCCAAATAAAGTATAATGATATAATACTTATTTTGAAACAACAATTAGACATGATACTTTTCTTTTTTTAAGAACAATTATCCTGTAGACTAGAGGTTCTTAAGAACCTCCATTTCTATTTTTCTGTTCTTTACATAAAAAAGGAAATGCTCCAAATTCTTATTTTGAAACATTCCCTATACAAAATTTACTTGTATTCACTTATAATCTTATTTATATCTACCCCTTTATTGCTCCATATCTCCACAAAAGCTCTTCCATTAGCATTTTTATGTTTATATTTATTATAGTATTCATTTAAAGTCTCAAAGAATACTTTATCACCAACTTCTTTTCTCACTTCATTAAACGCTATTGCACCTTTTGTATAAACATTCAAGCTATATTCAGTAGAATTTTTATACTCATTTGCTGGTTTAAATATATTCTCACTCAAATAACTCTTTGTCTGTATCTCCATAGTTTTTAGAAGTTTATTTGCCATCTCTTTACCATATTTTTGCTCAAAATACACTATTGTAGAATATTCAGTAAGTGCTTCATCTAACCAAGGTTCACTTATTTCATCATTTCCAACAGCAGAATACCACCATTGATGTGCTGTCTCATGGGCAATAACATATTCAAGTAGAAATTCATTTTTCTCATTATATAAGCTTTGGTCTATCATAACGAGCATAGGATATTCCATCCCACCTATAAAAAAGTCACTCGCTACGACAGAGTATTCTTTATATGGATATTTCCCAAATAATTCACTAAATATATCAATTGAATCTTTTGCCACTTCAGTTGCTTTTTTAGAAAGTTTTTTATTTAAATTGTATGTATTAATTGCTATTCCTTTTGAATCTACCTTAGTCACATCAAATTTACTACTTAATATAAATGCGAAATCCCTAACACTTTCAGCTTCTATTTCATATAGCATCTTTTTATTGTCATGCTTGTCATTAATAAGTTTTCCTGTGTGAGCAATCTTATACTTATTTGGAATTAATAGTTTCACATGAAAATCGCTAGTCTCACTATAGAATGGGTCACCAATTGTTTCATAACTCTTTAGATTCCAACCTCTTTCATCATTAACACAAGCTATAGGAAACCAGTTAGTAACGTTTATAGTATTTTCCCCATATCCAAATCTTCCAACTGAATTTGGTATTTTTACATTATATTTTATATCTAATGAAATTCTTTCATTCGGTTTTAATTCTTTCCCTAATTCTATTTCTAATATATCATTTTTATCCCCTTTAATTTTATACTCCATTTTACTATTCCTATTTAATATATTCTTTATATCTATGTACCCTTCATTGAACCCATTAGGATAAGCTTTTGTCATTTCCTCTTTTTCAAAAGGAGCAAACTCTTTTTTTGAAAAAGCATTTGGATATATATGAAAATATATTTTATCCATGTTTGATTTTGTATTATTTATGTACTCAACATTCTGATTACACATTAGCCTCTTCGTTTCATCATCAAATATAACATCCATATTATATTGATTTATCTTTGAATTAGTTTTTTCTTTATACGCTTCTAAACTGTCATCCTTTTCTATAAAGCAACCTATTATTAATACCATAAATAAAATTGCTACTGATAATGTTCTTCTTACTTTTTGGTTGAATTTTATAACCAAAATATCTCCTCCCTTTCAAAATGAATCTTTCTAGAAAATATTTACATGCTAATCTTGCGACCTTTTATTTGTTTACAGACAAATATAATATAAAAAATGATATAATTTAATCTGAGGTGATAAAATGTTTTTCAAAGAAAGCAATGAAATAGATTTAGGTGAAATCACTATTCCCAATATCTTTATAGATATATTTATGCCAATGGCGGACGGGTTATACGTAAAAGTTTATCTTTTAGGCTATAGACAAGCATGTGATATTACTTCTAATCCTAAGTTCGACAATAATTCAATAGCCAAAAACCTAAATATACCTTTGTCTGATGTGTTATCTGCTTGGAAATTTTGGGAGGAAAAGAAGATTATAAAAATACATGACAATGGAGAATATGATAATTTTAATTATTCAATAGAATTTTTAGATTTAAAAAATTTCTATATTGAGAATATATTAGGTAATAATTCATCTATAAAATCTAATACAGACCAAGTTGTATCTACTTCTGAAAATCCAAGTATTAGAAAAATGTTCAATTCCATAAATAAAATAGTTGGCCGCTATCTCGACCCAAGTGAAAAGATAAGTATCATAGATATAATGAATAAATACAATATGAGTCCTGATATGATACTTTGTGCTTATGAATATGTAAAAGATAAAACTGGTACATCAAAACCAGTTAAATACATTGAGGGTATTATCAGGAATTGGTATGATTCAAATTTATATACACCAAAAGATGTTGAAGATAGCTTTTTAGTTAGAAGTGAAAGATATATTTTATACAAAACCATTTTCAATGAATTAGGATTTTCAAGACAACCATCAAAGTCAGAAAAAGAACTTATGGACACTTGGTTTGATAAATTTGGTATGGATATGGACTTAATAATAAATGCTTGCTCTAAATCTAAAAATATTTCAAACCCAAGTATATCTTATATAAATGGCATAATTAAAAATTGGAATGAAAAAAATATAAAAAATTTAAATGATTTAAAGCAAAAAGAGGAAGAACGTATAGTTAAGGAGAATATTAATAAGAAGCAGATTAATACTACTCAAAACAACAATACTTACAAGAAAACTAAGTTTCATAATTTCAATGAGACATTCACTCAGTATACATCTGATGAACTCGATGAGATTATTAAAAAAAGTCAAAAAGAAAAGTTTAAGTAGGTGATTAAATGAATGAAGATAAAATAAGAAAAATACTTGCTAAATATGATAAGAGAAGAGATAATAGCGAACTCTTATTAGAACATAGAAAAAATGAGGTATATAATAGAATTCCTGAAATAAAATCTATAGATGATGAGATTTCTAAAATAGGCCTTAGTCTAGCTAAAATAGTACTTTTAAATCCTAAATCTAAAGATGAGATTGTAAATAAATCTAAAAATACTATAGAATCTTTAAAAGTAAAGAAGGAGGAACTTTTAGCTGAGAATAATATCCCTCTTGATTACTTAGAAATAAAGTTTCAATGTACTTCTTGTAAAGATAAAGGTTTTTTACCTAATGGGGAAAAATGCTCTTGCCTTAAACAAGAAATTGTAAATGAAGCTTATAAAATGTCTAATTTAGACAGGATTTTAAGTCAGGAAAATTTTTCGAATTTTAACTTGAATATATTTTCTCCTAAGAAAGGCTCTGATGGAGAAATATCTCCTAGAGAAAATATGCTAAATAATTTAAGTGTCTGCGAAAATTTTGTTCATGATTTCAAGGAAGATAATGATGAAAATCTACTGTTTTATGGTTCTACTGGACTGGGAAAAACATATATGTGCAATTGTATTGCAAAGGAATTATTGGACAAAGGAAATGTTGTAATTTATCAAACTTCTTTTAGAATATTAGATATTCTTGAAGACTATAAATTTAGAAGAGACACAAATAATCCGATAAGTGAAGATAATTATAAAAACTTGTTTGATTGTGATTTATTAATAATAGATGACCTTGGTACTGAACTTAATAACTCTTTTACTAGTGGAGAAATCTTCAACATTGTAAACACAAGACTTGTTACTGGTAAAAAAATTATTATCTCAACCAACTTAACACCATCCCAAATAGGAAATACTTATACTCAAAGAACTCTTTCTAGAATTTTAGACAAATTTAGGATTTTAGAATTTACTGGTGATGATTTGAGATGGGAAAGATTTAAATAAAGTAGCCCTTAAAAAACATTTTTTTATTTTTAAATAGAGAGGTAAGACAAACTTGCTTCTCTGTTTAAAACTTATACTAAAGAAACTAGTCTCTCTACTATAAGTACATTTCTAAAGTATCTTTAATACATCTAATTCTTTATATTACTTATAATTTATCAATATTGTAAACTTAGCAGATTATATAATACTATTCTAAAAATACTCTAAATTTTAATCTTATAAATTATATCATTACAAATAACTTAATACTTTATTGTAATTAAATTTAATTTTTCAATCAAAAAAAGATACTTAAAAGTATCCTGTAACGTAGAAAATTATATTAATTTGAATTTATGTACTTTGTGGAGCTGGTGATAGGAATCGAACCTACAACCTGCTGATTACAAGTCAGCTGCTCTACCGTTGAGCCACACCAGCATATAATCTAGTATTTATCTCTAATTCAAAAATGGTGGGACTAACAGGGCTCGAACCTGTGACCCCCTGCTTGTAAGGCAGGTGCTCTCCCAGCTGAGCTATAGTCCCATACTGGTGACTCGTAGGGGAATTGAACCCCTGTTACCGCCGTGAAAGGGCGGTGTCTTAACCTCTTGACCAACGAGCCATTTTGGTGATCTATCCGCGACTCGAACGCGGGACACCCTGATTAAAAGTCAGGTGCTCTACCGACTGAGCTAATAGACCACATTTTTTTCGACTTTTTTCGTCGTTTCTTTCACTCACAAGTTATATTATAACTGCTGTACAATTTTTAGTCAATAGTTTTTTTATTTTTTTTAGCATATAATTATAATCCTCTTGAACTACTTATTTTCAACAAGTATTTTGAATAAAATATTTAATTAGAATACAGAAATTCAACTTTAATTACACATAGAACATACATAAATAATTTTAACTGAATAAAGACTTAATACAAATCTAACACAAAAGAGTATCTCTAATAACTATAATCATTATCTTGAGATACTCTTTCCTTATTATTCACAATTTAAATTGTTTAATAAAATATTAAGCAAATATATTTTTTCTTATTATTGTTTGAGCTCTATTAGGCCCAACAGAAACCATGTCTACACTTACTCCGACCAACTCTTCTATTTTAGCTATATATTTCTTTGCATTTTCTGGAAGATTATCAAAATTATCTACTTGAGTTATATCTTCATTCCATCCATCTAATTCTTCATATATAGGTTCACATTTTGCTAAGTCGTCTAATGATGCAGGGAAATCTGTTATTATTTTATCACCCATCTTATAAGATGTACAAACTTTTATCTTATCAAATCCAGTTAAAACATCTAGTAACATAAATGAGATACTAGTTAAACCATTAACCCTAGCTGCATACTTAACTATAACTGCATCAAACCATCCACATCTTCTTGGTCTACCAGTAGTTACTCCAAATTCATGACCTTGCTCTCTTATTTTGTCACCAGTTTCATTTATTTGTTCTGTAACAAATGGACCTTCTCCAACTCTTGTAGTATATGCTTTTACTATCCCAACAACATCTTTTATCATGTTTGGTCCTATACCTGCACCAATTGCAAATCCACCAGATGTTGGGTGAGAAGATGTAACAAATGGGTATGTTCCTAAATCTAAATCCAATAAAGTACCTTGTGCTCCTTCAAATAATACTTTTTTACCTGCTCTCACTGCATCATATACAATAACTGATGTATCTGCAACGTATTTTCTTATTTGTTCTGCATATCCGATATATTCATTATATATTGTTTCAAAATCAAATAATTCTTCTTTTCCATATATATTCTTAACTATTTCATTTTTAGCATCTATCTGAGCTTTTAATTTTATAGCAAATTTGTCCTTGTCCATTAAATCACAGATTCTTATTCCAGATCTCTCTGTCTTATCCATATAGCAAGGTCCAATACCTTTTTTTGTTGTGCCTATCTTTAAATCGCCTCTGGCTTCTTCTGACAATGCATCTAGTTCTTTATGATATGGGAATATAACATGGGCTCTATCGCTTATTTTTATATTTTCTGTATTTATATTATCCGCTTTAAACATTTCCAATTCTTCTAAAAATCCTTTAGGGTCAAATACTATACCATTTCCTATTATATTCACTGTTTTTGGATTTAATACTCCAGATGGAATTAAATGTAGTGCATACTTCTTACCTTCTACAACTAATGTATGTCCTGCATTATTTCCACCTTGTCCTCTTACTACTACATCTGCTTGAGTAGCAAGATAATCTATAACTTTACCTTTACCTTCATCTCCCCATTGAGAACCAACAATTGCAACTGTTTTCATGTAATTCACCTCTATATTTTATATATTCTCGAACGCTTTACTTATTTATTCTATCAAACATTCGTATTTTTTTCAACTTTTTTAGCGTTCTCCAATATTTAACAGATATTTTTCTATTTTTGAAAATTCATCTTTCTCTATGATTTCTTTTTCATAGTTTATAACTTTTTCCATAAATTTATCCACATCTAGAAGTTTTTCTAACTTACATATGTTAGTTATATTTCCAAAGTTTGTGTTAGTCATATTTATATAATATTGACTATCCACAATACTAGCATAGACAACAATTGATTCCTTTAGGTTATTATCAATTACTCTAAATAAGTTTATTTCATCAAGTACTTTAATTATATTGGGATATATACACGTTAAGCTTATTTTCTCCATATTATTCCTCCTAATAATTAATATCTATACACAGATAAAGCAAGCTAAAAGCTTGCTTTATCTACTTATTCACACTTATCAACAGGCTATCTGTGGATACTGTGGATAATTTTTTAGCTATATTTCAAGGTTTAGACATATTTAGTGACATGTATCCACATTTTTCCTGTAGAAAGAAAGAATGTTCTGTGGATATTCGTTAGATTATAGGTCTCTCAACTTATCCCCAAATCGTTGAACTTCACCAAGCCAAACTAGTTCTACAGAACCAGTTTCACCATGTCTATTTTTTGCTATTATTACTTCTCCTATATTTTTACTCTCAGAATCAACATGATAATATTCATCCCTATATAAAAACATGACTATATCTGCATCCTGTTCTATCGCTCCAGATTCTCTTAAGTCAGATAACATTGGTCTATGGTCTGCTCTTTGTTCTGGTGCACGTGATAACTGAGATAATGCCACAACAGGACAGTTTAATTCTTTTGCTAGTATCTTTAGTGACCTTGATATTTTAGATATTTCTTGTTGTCTGCTTTCGTTATTACCTTCTCCTTCCATAAGTTGAAGATAATCAATAAGCACTAAATCTAGACCTTTTTCTATCTTTAACTTTCTACACTTTGACCTTAATTCTGATATTTTTATACCAGGAGTATCATCTATGTGTATTTTCGCATCTGACAACACTGCCATAGCATCTATAATTCTAGGCCAGTCATTATCATTAAGTGTTCCAGTCTTTATCTTTTTTAATTCTACACTAGACTGTGAAGATAACATTCGTTGTACTAATTGTTCTTTAGACATCTCTAGACTAAACACAGCTACAGACGCATCACCTTTTAAGGCGGCATTTTGTACTAAGTTTAAAGAAAATGCAGTTTTACCCATTGCTGGTCTGGCTGCAATTAATATTAAATCAGTCCTTTGAAGACCATTTATTTTTTTATTTAAATCTTTAAAACCAGTAGTTATGCCAGTTACATCACTCTTATTAGTGTATAATTTTTCTATCATATCATAGGCGTCCATCAAAACTAAGTTTATAGATTTAAAATCATCACTAGTTTTCTCCTGTGATATATCAAATATGCTCTTTTCAGCTTGTTCTAAAACATCTTCAATTTTAGTTGCTCCACTATATCCTAGATTTATTATTTCATTAGAAGCTTTTATAAGCTTTCTAAGCACAGACTTCTCTTTTACTATGTCAGCATAGTATTTTACATTTGAAGTCGTAGGTACTATAGTAGAAAGACTTGTAATATAACTGATTCCTCCAATATCATTAAGATGCCCTTGTTTTCTTAGTTCTTCTGTCAGTGTTATCAAGTCTATAGGCTCACCTTTATTACTTAAAGTTATCATACATTCATATATTATTTTGTGAGCCTCTTTATAGAAATCATCAGGCTTTATAGTTTCTGTAACTGTTATTATAGCATCTTTATCTAGAAGTATAGAACCCAATATTGATTGTTCTGATTCTACACTATGAGGAGGAATTCTCGTCATATCTTCCATCTTTATCACCTCTAGTTATTACTGTTTTTCTTTTACATCTACTCTTATTTTAGTAGTTACTTTTTGATGTATTTTTATTTCTACAAATGTTGAACCTAGAGTTCTTATTGGTTCATCTAATAATATTTTTCTTTTATCTACATCTATATCTTTTTGTTTCTTTAATTGCTCAGCAATCTCTTTAGCAGTTATTGAACCAAAAAGTCTTCCACCTTCTCCTGCTTTTGAGTATATTTCTATATTGATTTCTTCCATTTGTTTCCCTAATAAAACAGCTTCTTCATATTCTTTTTTCGCTTTTATCTCTTTAGACTTATTCTTTTCATTTAACTCTTTTATTGCTACATTATCTGCTTGCACAGCCATCTTTTTAGGAAATAAGAAATTTCTTGCATATCCATCACTTACTTCTTTCATTTCCCCTTTTTTACCAGTTCCTTTTACATCTTTTAATAATATAACTTTCATCTATTCTTCCTCCTCCAAATACTCCTCTATTATTTTATTTACCATCTTATAAGCTTCTTTTAGAGAAACATCTTTTAACTGTGCTCCAGCTATATCTATATGTCCCCCGCCTCCTAATTTCTCCATAAGCACATGTACATTTATTTGTCCTAAAGACCTCGCACTTATAAATATCGTATCATCTTTTTCACCTAATACAAAGGAAGCTTCTACTTCTTTTATGTTTAATAACTCATCAGCAGTTTGAGCTATTATAACATTTATACTATCTATCTCTGTACTTGAATATGCTAAGCATATTCTATTGTTAATTATTTTAGTACTTTGAATTATTTCAGCTTTTATTATGAAATCTTTCACATCAGAATTGAAGAATTTTTTGACCTCAATAGTATCTGCTCCAACTTTTCTAAGATAAGAAGCAGCTTCAAAAGTCCTAACACCTGTTTTGAATGCAAAGTTTTTAGTATCTAGACTTATTCCTGCTAAAAGACCTTCAGCTGTTAGTTTATTTATTGTTACATCTTCATCCATATATTGAACTAATTCTGTAACCATTTCACAGGTTGAAGATACATATATCTCATGGAATAAAAGTACTGCATCATTTATGAATTCCACACCTCTTCTATGATGGTCTATTACCACTATCTTCTCTGATAGCTTTAATAGCTCTTCACATTCGGTATAATTAGGTCTATGAGTATCAACTACCACGACCAACGTGTTTTTAGTACAGTTGTCAATAGCATCTTCTTTTCCAATAAATAGTTTCTTATAATAATTATTTTCATTTATTTTATTTATAAATATTTCTATAGATTCATTTACCGATTGTAAAACTATGTTTGCTGTTTTGTTACAGGATTTACATATGTCATAAACTCCAACTGCAGCTCCCATAGCATCCATATCTGGATATTTATGTCCCATTATATAAACTTGGTCACTTTGTTGTATAACCTCTCTTAAGGCATGACCTATCAATCTAGATTTTACTTTGGTTTTCTTTTCTACAGCTTTAGATTTTCCTCCATAAAATACAAATTTATCTTTTGTTTTTACAACGGCTTGGTCTCCACCTCTACCAAGTGCTAAATCAAGTGCACCTGTAGCAAGTTTTAGGTTCTCATTTAATGTATCTCCATCTATACCAATTCCTATACTTATAGTAACAGGAAGATTATTTCCATAATCAATATGTCTTATTGTATCTAAAATAGAGAACTTCTCAGTTTCTAATTTCTTTAACTCTTTTTTATGCATTACCAAGAAGAATTTATCTTTTGAAGTTCTTCTCAATGCACCATTTGAGTTTAATTCTAAAGCAGAAAGTATTTTTTCTACTTCAACATTAATTAAAGCTCTCTTGTCTTCTGCTGCACTTTTTAATACTTCATCATATCCATCTACTTGTATTAGCATCATTGCATTTTTTTCGTCATCATAATCTTGTTTTACTTTTAAATATTCTGTCTTGTCTATCCAGTATAATATCATCAAATATTTAGGATTCTTTTCTTGATCATTTTTTATAACATTATAAATTATTGTATATTCTTTTTCTTTGTAGTTTATTTCTGTGTACATCTCTTTATTTTCATTCAATACTTTTCTTAAATTAAGATTTTTAACTATCTCTTCTATATTTTTATCAAGTAAATCTTTTTGACCAATCATATCATAGAACTTTCCATTATACCACGATATATTTCCATCAAACTCCAAGATACACAGTGGTATTGGAAGATTTATTATGGCTTTCTTGGTTGTTTCATCTATGTCTAAAGATAAATTTTGAATATACTCTGTCCATTCATGACGTCTAATATTAGTTGTTCTCCAATTGTGAAAAACCATATATACAAAAATACAGAAAAATAAACACCCTACATACAAGTTGTAATAAAGCAAAATTATACTAGAAATACCAATAACAATTATATATAAATTTATTTCTGGCATATTTAATTTAAAGGTTTGTTTATTACTCATTTCTATCCTCCTAAGTGGATTTATAACTTCTCACCTTTCTAAAGTCAATTATACTATCTACCATACCAACAAAAGATATTCCCATAAATCCAAATAAACATAAAATTATCCCTGAAAGAAACATAATTTTATTTGGTCCCTGTCTTATCCATTTCTTTAAAAAATAAATACAAACTGCTATACCTTGAATTACAAACATTAAATTAAAAACTAGCTGTAAATTAGTCATTATTAATTCTGTATATAGTTTTGAACCAATAATTTGAATAAATAAGACTAACAAATAAAGTAAGAAAGTTGTGAGTATAGCATTTCCTGGTAAATAAAAATCTGCAAATTTAGGAAATCTTATATCCATCTTTGTAATTCTTTTGATAAAAAATACACTTAAATAATATGTTACAAATGCTGATAATAACCCTTGTAAAAATAGCATCATTGGTAACATGTTTGTAAAATAGCTTACAATCTCATCTGGCTTCATCTTCTCAAATATTTTAAGTTCAGTTGCTGAAAAACTATTCTTTTGGATGTTTACAATTTCTGCTATCATCTTAGAAACTTCATCTAATAAATTTACATTTAAAAATGTTTTTAATACAAAGAAATATACAAGCATTGAAAGTACAAATATTATTGTTCCACCATATATGGGTTCAAATTTATTGCTATCTTCTTGTTCAAAACTTCTCTTTAACATCTTTCCTATTGCTATACCTGGTAAAGAATACATTATACATATATTTAATGCATAAGAAATGTCTGCAAATAGAATTAGTACGCAAAATGTAATCAAAATAGATATAAAAGAATACCTTCTATCAGTAATAGCACCTATAATTACATATGGAACAGCTGCTAATATACTAAACATCCCTAGCATTGGAATATAGGCTATTACTAAAGCGATTATTATAGCTAAAACTATTATATGCATTGCTTTAGATAGTCTAATTTTATTATTCAATTTAATATCACTCCCTATTATCCATATGTTTTTTTAAATTAGATAAATCTCCATACCATCTTTCAACACTATGCTCTTCATCTATACCAATTTTTATTTTTTCTTTGACTTTATAATCCACATCTCTAAAACTAATTCCTAATCTCTTTGCTAAGAGATATGTTATCATTATTATATTTGCTAGAGTATCTTGAATTGCTTCATCTAAAGGTTTTACCCCTTTAAATAATAAGTTAAACAAATCACTTACACTCATTAATATTTCTGTTTTCATCCATTCTATTATCTTTATGTTTCTCGTTATCTCAGAACCTTTATCTATTTTCACGTTTACAACCCTCCTTAATATATAATATTATATCATAAATAATAATATATTTAAGTATATAAACAAAAAAACGAGCTTTATAGCTCGCTTCATTTAGATATATAAATACCTATAATAAAAAATGAGCACAAGGCTCATTTTTTTAGTCTAATGTATATGGTAAAAGTGCTATATTTCTCGCTCTTTTTATAGCAACTGTTAATTCTCTTTGATGCTTAGCACAAGTTCCAGATATTCTTCTTGGTAATATCTTTCCTCTTTCAGTTATATACTTTTGTAATCTTTGAGTACTTTTGTAATCTATTTTAGCGTTTTTGTCAGCACAGAATTGACAAACTCTTTTTTTCTTACGTCTTTTTTTATTCATCATGACTTTTTTCCCTCCTTTTTAAAATGGTATATCGTCATCATCTATAGCTTGGAAACCTTGTGGGTCTAGACCTTGAGGTTCAAAGCTTGGCTCAAAAGCTGGAGCACTTTCTCTATATGAATTTTCCGATTTATTCTTACTATCCAAAGCTTGTACTGATCTAGTACTTACTTTTGTAAAAGTTCTCTTTTCACCTGATTGTGTCTGATAATTGTCTACTCTTATAGATCCTTGCAATGCAACTAATCTACCTTTAGTTATGTAGTTAGCACAAAATTCAGCAGATTTACCCATTACTTCAACAGGTATAAAATCAGTTTCTTTAGATCCATCTTTTTTTACATAGTCTCTATCAATGGCTATTGTAAAGGATGCCACTGGTGTTCCTGTACCTGGGATGTATCTTAATTCAGGGTCTTTAGTTAATCTTCCCACTAATACAACTTGATTCATAAAAACACCACCTATTTTTTATAATAAAACCAGTTATTAAGCAACAACTATCATGTGTCTTATTACGTTTTCATTTATCTTTAAGTTTCTGTCTATCTCTTTAGGAACGTCTACTGCTGATTTAAAGTTAACTAATACGTAAAAACCTTCTGTAAACTTAGCTATTGGATAAGCTAATTTTTTAGTTCCCCAAGTATCAACTTTAACTATTTCTCCGTCAGTTGCAACAACTTCCTTAACTTTGTTTAGTATAGCCTCTCTTACTTCTTCATCAGAGTTTGGCTTTACCACATAAACTAATTCATAATTTCTCACTATAATTCACCTCCCTTTGGACTTAACGGCTCTACACTCTTAGAGCAGAGAAATGAGACTAAAATCTCATACCTACACATTTTATCATTTATTCTCATTTATGTCAATTTAAATTTTGGACAAAGTTTAATATAAGGCAAATTATATATTCTTAAATTAACAAGGGATGGCAATAGCCATCCCCTATAATATATCTATATAAGTTATTATTTTTAATTAAGCTTCAACACCCATAGCTTCTTTTAAAACTGATGCTATATTTTTTATACCTTCTATTATTTTTTCTTCTGGCATATTTGAATAGTTAAGTCTGAAAGTATTTTCTCTACCACCATTAGGGAAGAATCCTCCTCCAGCAACATAAGCAACATTCTTTTCTAAGCATTTTGGCATTAATTCTTTAGCATTTAAATTACTTGGAAGCTCTACCCATGTAAATAATCCACCTTCTGGATGAGTAAATACTAGTCCTTCTGGGAATTCTTCTTCCATAGTCTTAAGCATTACATCTCTACGTTTAATATAAACTGCTTTAATTTTTTCAACGTGTGCATCTAAGTCATACATATCCATGAATTTACTTACTTCCATTTGAGATATAGTTGATGCTTGTAAGTCTGCACCTTGTTTTGCAAAGTTAAATTTAGATAATATTTCTGGAGAAGCACAAGTCCATCCTAATCTGTATCCTGGGCAGAATATTTTAGAGAAAGTTCCTAAGAATATTACTAATCCTTTTGTATCCATTGATTTTAAAGATGGTAAAGATTCTCCTTCAAATCTTAAATCTCCATATGGATTATCTTCTATTACTGGTATTTCAAATTTGTTTACTATTTCCATGAATTTTTTACGTCTTTCAAGTGGCCAAGTTCTTCCTGTTGGATTTTGGAAGTCAGGAATTACGTAAATCATTTTTATTCTATCAGTTGTTTCTAGTATTTTTTCTAATTCTTCCATTATCATTCCATCAGAATCAGTTGGAACGTCTATGAATTTAGGTTGATAAGATTTAAATGCATTTATAGCTCCTATGTAAGATGGGCTTTCACATAAAATTACATCACCTTCATCAATAAATACTTTTCCTGCAAAATCTAGACCTTGTTGAGAACCACTTGTAACTAATATATCGTCTTTGTCTACATTAGTTTGATTTTTCTCATTCATTCTAGCTGCTATTTTCTCTCTTAATGGTTCATATCCTTCTGTTGTAGTATATTGCATAGCTGATCTTCCATTTTCTTCAAGCACTGCAACTGATACTTTTTTCATTTCTTCAACTGGAAATAATTCTGGAGCAGGCATTCCACCAGCAAAAGATATTATTTGTGGTTGTTGAGTAAGTTTTAAAAGCTCACGTATTTCAGATCCTTGTAAACCTTCCATTCTTCTTGCATATTTAATTGCCATAATTAAAGCACCCCCATGAAAATGTTTTCTTCATTTTCTATTATACCAAAATTTCGGATATTAATATACGGTATTTGACATTTTTTAAATGTTAATTTTATATCATTCTTTTATTAGCTTTTTTACTCTCTTTTCTAAGGTCTCTCTATCAAGCATTATTAACCTTGAACATTTGGTACATTTTATCTTTATATCCATTCCAGTTCTTATAATTTCGAATTCTTTACATCCACATGCGTGTTGTTTTTTTAATTCGACAATGTCTCCTATTTTTAAATCCATTGGCATAAATAATTAGCCTCCTAATCTAGCTTCTCTGCTTCTTTCGAACCATCTTCTAATTTACTTATACAATAAATTCCTTTTATATCTACATTATTTTCAGTTAAAATTGTTTTTATATTTTCCATGTCTTCAAAAGAAAATTTAATTGATATCCCACAACTTGCTGTTATTTCTCTTGGTGTTGGAAGAGCCATTACCTTTAGACCATTTTCACCAAATAACTTTTCTGATCTTATTGCATGATGTGTCGAATTAAATGACACTATATACATCTGATTCATTGCTTAATCCTTTCTGACTATCTGTTTTTCTTTAAATTAATCATTATTATTAGTTTTTATATTATTAAACAAACGTACATTATATAGAAATAGTATTTGATGCATTCTTTAATGTTTCAACTATAGTATACATATTTGTAACTGAACCTACTTGTAGTTTGTCTTTTAAATTGTAGTAGTCTAAACAAGTACCACAAGATAAGACTTCTACGCCTTCATTTTCAAGTATTTTTAAATTTTCTATAGTTTCTTCATTTTCAGCACTTAGTGTTACTCCTCCATTAACTAAAAGTACATATTTAGGATAAGGCTTAGATTCAGTTAAAGTATATATAAATCCTTTTATTAATACTTTCCCTAATTCATCATTTCCAAGCCCCATTTTGTCTGAAGATATAAATATACATGTATCTTCTAGTTTACATTCTTCCTTGTCTACAATATCTTGTTTATCTAAGATATTTTGACCTTTTATAATTTCTATAGATATAAAATTTTCTTTTTCGTCAACAATATTTGCCTCACAATTTAAAGATTTAGCAAGTTTTAATACATTTTCTTTAGCTGTTTCATTGTCAACTGTTGTAACTACAATACCTTCTTCTATTTTATCTAATTCCTTTTTTGTATTTATAACTGGTTTAGGACAAGCAAGTCCTCTAGCATCTATTTTTATACTCATTGTTTGATTCATCTCCTTAAAAATATTCATACAATTTATATTTTATCATAGATGTTATCTTGCTTGTTATAGATTGTTTCTATAACCTTATAGGTTTATTTTTCTTACATTATTTCTAGATTTTTATACATAAATACACCTTTTTGATAATATTCTAACTCTTTTTCTTTTGAGATACTTGAATATAATTGACCTAAGTCTATATATAAATTAGCCAATATTCTACTATTTCCTAGGTCTGATACTATTTTTATACATTTGATTAAATACTCAATTGCAAGGGTAATCTCATTTTGATTCTTATACATATTAGAGTAGAATTTTAATGCTCTATATTCATTGAACTTATTTTTATTTTTTATTGATGAAGCTAAGGCTATCTTACAATATTTTCTAGCTAAATCATAATCCTCTTTATCTATATATGCTTCTATTATCTTGAATAATCCTGACATCATATATTCATCTTCATCATTTTTCTTTATGTCATATACCTTTTGTGAATATTCAAGTACTCTATCTGTTTCACCTATTTTTCTGTAAACATCACAAATTGTTAAATATACATTTGCCAATCCAGTTTTATTATCTTCATTTTCAAGTATCTTTAATGCTTTTTTAAAATAATCTTTTGATTCCTCATATTTTCCTATCTCAAGCATGTTATTTGCTTTTAACACCAAAATATCGACATCTTCTTTTCTATCATTTCTATTGTCTATTTCATTTATCTTATCTATGTACTTCAATGACATATTTGGATTATCTAATTTTATGTAACAATATGCCATCTTACTATATAGTTCCTTGTATATATTAACATCCTCAAATTTACTCTCTGACAAAATTTCCTCTGCAAAATTAAAGTGGCTTATAGCACCTTTATAAAAGTCTTCTTGCATGTATATCTTTCCTATATTTAAATAGCACTTAAGTATATTTTCACTATCACTATTTTTTATAAAGAAGTATAATGCCTTTTCAAAGTTTTCTATAGCATCATTATAATCAGATTTTTTTAGGTTAATATTAGCCATTAAAAAATTACATCTGCCATAGTTCTCCATTAAATCGTATCTCTTACATATATTTAAAACTTCTTTTATTTGGTCCTCAGCCTTGTTTAACTCATTTTCTTTTATGTAGATTTCGCTCTGTAGTATTAAATTATCAGTTATCTTTTTTGACTGCATTTCTTTGGTTTCTAATAAATACTCTACACTTACATCTAACTTATCGCCTAGATATTCCAACAGTTCATAACTAGTATGAGATTTATCTCTCTCTATATGGCTTATTTGTGCTGCTGTTATCCTATCTCCAGCTAATTCTTTTAATGTCATGTTTTTTTCTTTTCTTAATTTTTTAATCTTTTCTCCTAAGCTCAAAATTTCCATACTATTCCCACCTTTTGAAGACATTTTTTTATAATATAATTATAACTTATATTTATTTTAAAAACACTACTTTTATTTTACAATATTTTCTGTGTACATTAAATGATTTCCCATAAAAATGACTAAAATTTAGTTTATTTTGGATTTAATTAATTTAAATAAATCATTTTTTAAATTTGTTACTATTTTGTATTCATATATTTGCTCATAACGACTATAATTATATATAAGAATAGTTTTTATGAGAGGAGAAATTTTTATGAAAAATAAGAAAATAATGTTAGTGTTAAGTATATTATCTATATCTATATTCGCAATTGGTTGTACTAATGCTCAAGTTGGGAATGATACACCTAAAAAAGAAACTAAGAGTAATACAAATGTTGAGCAACCAAAAGAAGAAAATAATGCCGAGAAAGAGGTTCCTAATAAAAAAGCTACTTCTACTCCAAAAGAGGAAAATAAAACTCAATCAGCTATTATTTACTCTTTCGATGTAGACCAGACAGATTTAATAGAAAACAAAGTTGACCTAAGCAAAGTTGATGAAAATACTTTATTTGAGGAGCTTCAAAAACTTAAAGTTGTTCCAGAATCTGCAAAATTAAACTCATTTACTACAAAAGACATTGATGGTGTAAAAACTGGTATATTAGATGTTAATTCTGATTTTACAAAGTCAAACTTAGGTAGTGATGCAGAAACTTTAATGCTTGATTCAGTTGCTCGTACTTACATAAAAAATATGAATGTTGAACAAATAAAACTTACTGTTGATGGTGCTAATTATGAAAGTGGCCATATAGTTCTTGAAGAAGGAGATTACTTAAAGTAATTTTTTAGGACACACTTTAAGATACATTTAAGACATACTAAAATAGTGTAGATTATATAATCTACACTATTTTTTATATTCTTTAATTCTATAATACTTAATATTACTTATTATTTTTTGAAATTTTCTTTAAAGCTTCTACTGCTTTATCTATTTCATCTTTTGTATTGAAATATCCTATGCTAAATCTTACTGCACCTTGTTTTAAAGTGCCTAAAGTGGTATGTGCTAGTGGAGAACAATGTATTCCTGATCTAGTTGCTATATTATAATCACTGTCTAGTAAAAAAGTAACCTCTCCAGAATCCATGTTTCCTATATTTATAGCTATTACAGACGCTCTTTTTTTACTATCTTTTGGTCCATATATCTTTATATCTGGCACTTCCTCTAACTTGTCTATCATATATTGACATAATTCTTCTTCATGTTGTCTTATATTGTTGATTCCTCTTTCAAATATAAATAATACACCTTGGTTAAGACCTGCTATACCTGGAGTATTATGAGTCCCTGACTCATATTTATCTGGGAACAATTCTGGTTGAACCATTTCTTCTGACTTACTTCCTGTTCCACCTTCTTTTAATATATTTAGATTTAAACCATCCCTTACGTATAGTATACCTGTTCCTTGAGGTCCAAATAAGCATTTATGACCTGGCATTGCCAACATGTCTATATTAAATTCATTTACATCTATATCATAGACACCTGCTGTTTGTGATGCATCTACTAAAAATAATATATTATGTTTTTTAGCTATTTCTCCAACCTTCTTTATATCTATTAAAGTACCACATACATTAGATGCATGTGTCGTTACAATC
Organism: Clostridioides sp. GD02404; assembly: GCF_045898275.1. NCBI lineage: Bacteria > Bacillati > Bacillota > Clostridia > Peptostreptococcales > Peptostreptococcaceae > Clostridioides > Clostridioides sp. GD02404. Next base: position 20,916 of record NZ_JBJOCA010000021.1, on the reverse strand, counting down.
AATTTAGTGTTTCCCTTTATTGACTTCTCTAATTCTTCATAATCTAGAAAGCCTTCATAATCGCATTTTACTACAGTATTTTCAATACCTCTTTTTTCCAATGCTTTTATAGGTCTTATTACTGAATTATGCTCCATAGATGTTGTTATTACATGGTCACCATCCTGTAATACACCTTTTATTGCTAGATTTAAAGAATCTGTAGCATTAGATGTAAATACTATATTCATAGGATTGCTCACATTAAATAACTTAGCTATATTCTCTCTTGTATCATATATTTCTCTAGCAGCTCTCATAGCAAGCTTATGTCCAGCTCTACCTGGATTTGCACAGTAGTTCTTCATACAATCTAAAACAGCATCATACACTCTTTCTGGTTTTGGATATGTAGTTGCAGCATTATCTAAATAAATCATAACAATCTTCCTCTCAGTTTTATAGTTTTGTTTTATTCAAGAAGCATTGATACAATACTGTTTAAATCATCATCATTGTAGTATTCTATCTCTATTTTACCTTTTTTCTTTCCTTTAGAAATATTTACCTTCGTCCCAAATATATTTCTAAGTTTATCTTCTACATCTAAGATAAATACATCCTTAGGCTTAGATTTTTTTGGTACTTCTTCTTTGTTTTCAGATATTTTTTTAGCTATATTTTCGACTTCTCTTACAGAAAGCTCTTCTTCTTCTACTTTTTTTGCTATTTGTAGCTGTAAATCCTTATCTACAATTCTCAACAACGCCTTACCATGCCCTGCTGTAATTCTACCACTATCTATCATATCTATAACATCTTGTCCAAGATTTAAAAGTCTTAGAGTATTAGTTATATGAGGTCTGCTTTTACCAACAGCTTCTGATATTTCCTCTTGAGTTACATTATAATGTTCTATTAAGCTTTTATATGCTAGGGCCTCTTCTATTGAGTTTAAATCTTCTCTCTGTAAATTTTCAATTAAAGCTATCTCCATTATGTCTTTCATATCTATATCTTTAATTATAGCAGGTATTTGACTTTTATTTGCAAGTTTTGATGCTCTAAATCTTCTTTCTCCTGCTATTATCATGTATTTGTCATTTTCATCCATCTTAACTACTATTGGTTGTAATACACCATAATTTTTTATAGAATCAGATAATACTTTTATTTTTTCTTCATCAAACTGTTTTCTAGGCTGAACTTCGTTTGGATATATTTTGTCTATATCGATGTTGATTATCTCTTTTTCTGAAGTTTCTCCTTTAATTTCTGGTATCAATGCACTAAGACCTCTACCCAATCTGTTACTTCTTTTAGACTTATTCTCCATACTAATATTCCTCCTCTTCTAAATCTATAAATTCTTCTGCTAGTTCCAAATAAGCTATAGAGCCCCTACACCTTTTATCATAGTAAATAACAGGTTTTCCATGACTTGGAGCTTCTGCAAGCCTTACATTTCTTGGAATTAGAGTTGTATATACACTTCCTTTAAAATATTTTTTGACTTCTTCAACTACTTGTATTGATAGATTAGCTCTCCCATCAAACATACTTAAAACAACACCCTGAATCTCTATGTCTGCATTTAATCTTGATTTTACCAATTTTATAGTCTCCATCAATTGACTAACTCCCTCTAAAGCATAATATTCACATTGTATAGGAATTAAGACACTATCTACAGCAGTTAGACAATTTATTGTAAGCATCCCAAGTGAGGGTGGACAATCTAAAAATATATAATCATATTCATCTGCTACTGCTTTTATGGAATTTCTTAAAATATACTCTCTATTACTTTTAGAAGTAAGTTCTATTTCTGCACCTGATAACTCAGTAGCTGATGGAACTAAATCGATATTTTCAAACTCAGTATTTATTATTGCTTCTTTAATATGTAACCCATCTAGCATAATTTCATAGATTGTATTTTCTACTTCATTTTTATTAATACCATATCCACTAGTTGTATTTCCTTGAGGGTCCAAATCTAATACTAATATTTTCTTTCCTAAGATTCCTAAACTAGCACTTAAATTTACATTTGTTGTAGTTTTTCCGACTCCACCCTTTTGATTGAATACAGCTATAACTTTGCCCATGATGTTCCCCCCCTTTAAGAATTAAATTAATTTTAAATGTTGACTAGGTGATTTTATAATTACAAATAATGTCTATAAATCAATTTATATTACAAGGCTTATATTACAAAAAAAGATTACTGGTAAGCAGTAATCTCTATTTTTTAGGAATTTTTACAACGACTTCCATGTAATCTCCCTTATCTATTTCATTATACTTAGCATCAATTCCTGTATTTGATATAGCATCAAAGGCCTGCTTTATAGTATTTATGTAAATTCTTATACTCATAGCACCCTTTATATTCTGTTTTTTATCAGGCTCTTCTTGAATTTTGGTTTCTTCTAATATCTCTTGTATCAATTTCTCTGTTTTTTTAACAGTTAATTCATTCTTTATAACTTTATCTAGTACATTTTGCATTAAATCTTCACTTGGTAGTTTAAGGAATGCTCTAGCATGTCTCTCTGTTAAGTTATTCTCTATCAGCTTCATTTTTATGTTGTTTGGAAGCTTTAATATTCTAAGCTTGTTTGCTACAGTAGATTGATTTTTGCCCAATTTCTCTGCTAGTTGCTGTTGAGTGAAAGCATGTTCTTTTATTAAGTTTTCATAACCAATTGCTTCTTCAATGAAATTTAAGTCTTCTCGTTGCAAATTTTCTAATAACGCTAGAACAGCAGAAGATTCATCGTTCATATTATTTATAATTGCTGGTACAGTTTTAAGTTCTGCCAATTTAGCTGCTCTTAATCTTCTTTCTCCAGCAATTAGTTCATATTTACCATCTTTTGCTCTAACTGTTATAGGTTGAATTATACCATATACCTTTATAGAATTACTCAATTCCTCCAATGAAACTTGTGAAAATATTTTTCTTGGTTGGTATGGATTTGGAACTACATCTTCTATAGGTATCTCCATAACTCTTTTATCTTCCATAACATACCTCTCTTATTTTAGATATAAATATTTTTGTTCTCTATATGTACATACAAATTTATTTCTGCATCCACTTTAATAATTCCTTTATTTTTGTTTTGTTTAAGATAAGCTTAATTATTTCCTGAGAAATAATTAAGCTTACCTATAATAATCTTTTAACTATATAATAGGATTCTTAGCTGGTTTCCCAGCCTTTCTAGGGTACTTAACTGGTGTTTCTTTTATTTTTTTAAAAACTAATATATTATGATTTAAATCTATTTCTGGCAATTCCACATCTATTTTTTCAACAAATTCTAGCCCCAAAATATCAATAGCTTTTTGTGATTCTTCTAGTTCTAAATTAGCATTTGGTCCCTTTAGACAAATGAAATATCCTCCAACCTTTACAAATGGTACACAAAATTCCATAAGAATTGGTAATCCAGCTACAGCTCTAGCTGTAGCAATATCATATTTTTCTCTATACTTTTCATCTTTACCAAAATCCTCAGCTCTTCCATGTATAAATTTAATATTAGCTAGCTCTAGTTCTCTACTAACTTCCTCTAAGAAGTTTATTCTTTTATTTAAAGAATCTAATAAGGTAAGCTCTAAATCATCTAAGCATATTTTTAATGGTAGACCAGGAAACCCAGCACCTGTACCAACATCTATTATAGACATACCATTTTTTATATATCCATTTTTTACAGCTGAAATAGAATCTAAAAAATGCTTCACATATACCTCTTTTTCATCTTCTATACCAGTAAGATTCATTTTTTGATTCCAATCAACTAGTATTTCTCTATATTTTTTAAATTTTTCTAGCATACTCTCATTAGTAATTATGTTAAAACCTTCAATCCCATTTCTCAGAAGTTCTATGTTATTCACCTTTGCCACCTCTAGTTCTTCTGACTTGTTCTAGATATATAAGCAAAACAGATATATCAGCTGGAGAAACTCCAGATATACGAGAAGCTTGTCCTATTGAAATAGGTTTTATATCATCCAACTTCTGTCTTGCTTCTAATCGAAGTCCTTCTATAGATGCATAATTTATTTTCTCATCTAACTTTTTATTTTCAAGTTTCTTAAATTGATCTATTTGTTTTAATTGTTTTTCTATATAACCTTCATATTTAGTTATTATTACACATTGTTCTTTGACTTCCCTTGAAACATCTTCGCCAGCGCCTTTTCCTAATTCTTCAAGTAATTCATAAGTAACTTCTGGTCTCTTTAAAAACTCGTATAACGAAATTCCAACCTTTATTGGTGTCGCTCCTTTTGCTTCCAACAGGCTATTTACTTCTTTCGGTGTAACTCTTTCATTTTTTAATCTTTCAAATTCTTTCTCTACAGCAGTCTTTTTATTTATGAATCTTTCATATCTATCTTTTTTAACTAATCCTATATCATAACCTTTTTGAGTTAGTCTCATATCTGCATTATCTTGTCTCAAATACAATCTGTATTCTGCTCTTGATGTCATCATTCTATAAGGCTCATTAGTCCCTTTAGTCACAAGGTCATCCAATAAAACACCTATATATGCCTCTGAACGGTCTAATACAAAAGGTTCTTTTCCTTCTATCTTTCTAACTGCATTGATGCCAGCCATAAGCCCTTGAGCTGCGGCCTCCTCATATCCAGAAGTCCCATTAAATTGTCCAGCACTAAATAAGTTCTCAACTCCCTTTATTTCCAAACTTATTTTTAGTTGTGTTGGGTCAACACAATCATATTCGATGGCATATGCAGGTCTCATTATCTTACAGTTTTCAAGTCCTTTTATCGTCTTGTACATATCTAATTGTACTTCAAAAGGCAAACTAGTTGAGATTCCTTGGATATACATCTCTTTAGTATTTAAACCTTCTGGTTCTATAAATAGTTGATGTGATGTTTTATCACTAAATCTCACCACTTTATCTTCTATAGAAGGACAATATCTTGGCCCAGTACTTTCTATTACTCCACTATACATAGCAGACCTTTTTAAATTTTCCAATATAACCCTCTGAGTTTCTTCAGTAGTTCTTGTTAAATAGCAAGGCTCTTGTTCTTTTTCTATATTTTCATTCATAAATGAGAAAGGAGTTACTTTTTCATCACCTTCCTGTAAAGACATTACAGAAAAGTCTATACTATCTCTATGAACTCTAGCTGGAGTTCCTGTCTTAAATCTTCTCATTCTCAGACCCAATTCAACTAAACTATCTGTAAGGTATTTTGCATATCCTAATGCATTAGGCCCTTCATAAAATGCAACCTCACCCATATATATTTTTGAATTTAAATAAACTCCAGTAGCTAGTATTACAGCTTTAGATTTAAATGAACATCCTAGCTTAGTCCCAACTCCTGTTACAACATTTCCTTCATGTAAAATTTCCACAACTTCATCCATAGCTATATCAAGATTTGGTTCATTTTCTAATGTCTTTTTCATTTCTTCATGATATTTAAATTTATCTGCTTGAGCTCTTAAAGAGTGCACTGCTGGTCCTTTGGCAGTGTTTAACATTCTACTTTGTATATATGTCTTGTCTATATTTAATCCCATTTGACCACCTAAGGCATCTATTTCCTTAACTAATTGACCTTTACCAGTTCCACCAATTGATGGATTACAAGGCATCAATGCTATAGAGTCTAAAGACATTGTTATTATCAAAGTTTTATATCCCATTCTTGCAGTAGCCAAGGCAGCTTCACATCCAGCATGTCCTGCCCCAACCACTATAACATCATATTTTCCTGCTTCAAACTTTATCATTTATAATTCCTTTCTTTTAAATTAATGTTTCATGAGAAACACTATAATTTTTTAAAACCTCTATAATCAAAAAATCAAATTTGTTTTACACCTTACTTACCTATACAGAAGTTATGGAATATATTATCTAATAAATCCTCTGTTACTGTATCTCCATTAATATAACCAAGATAATCCCATATATTTTTTAAGTCTACTTCTACAAAGTCAAATGGCATGCTTTGTTCTAAAGCAATTAAAGCATCTGTAGCAGATTTATATGCTTTATTAAGTGCATCTTTATGTCTAGAATTTGTTACTACTAAACTAGAGTTATTTTTAACACTACCTTTATATACCATAGACTCTATTTTATCTTGTAATTCTTCTATACCTTCTTGCTGTAAAGCTGATATTTTTATTATACTATTATTTTCTACATATTTAAGTATTTTTTCTTCTTCAATTTCCTGTTTTAAATCATTCTTATTTAATAGTACTATTGTTTGCTTATCTCTAAGATTTTCTAATATCTCTATATCTTCTTCTGATAGCTTCCTAGATGCGTCTAAAACCATTATAATCAAATCTGCACTAGTAAATGATTCTTTAGACTTTTCAACACCTATTTTTTCAACTATATCATCTGTATCTCTTATACCTGCTGTATCAACAATTTTTAAAGGTATTCCTTTTATATTTACAAACTCTTCTATAACATCTCTAGTAGTTCCTGGTATATCAGTAACTATGGCTCTATTCTCTCCTAAAATAGAGTTAAGTAATGAAGATTTACCTACATTTGGTTTCCCAACTATTACTGTTTTTAGACCTTCTCTAAGTATTTTTCCACTTTCAGCTGTATCATATAATTTTTTAATTTCCTTTTTAAGTTCATCAGTTTTTTCCTTAAGAGTCTGATATGTTATATGTTCAATATCTTCCTCAGGATAATCTATAGCAACTTCTACATGGGCTAATATCTCAGTGACTTTATCTCTTAGTTCCCTTATTCTTTTTGATAAAGAGCCTTCTAATTGGTTTTGAGCAACTTCATGAGCTATATCTGTTTTAGCCTTTATAACATCAATTACTGCCTCTGCCTGTGATAAATCTATTCTCCCATTTAAAAATGCTCTTTTAGTAAACTCTCCAGCTTCTGCTAACCTAATATCTTTTGATAATATTAATTCTAATATTTTCTTTACTGATATAAATCCACCATGACAATTGATTTCTATTACATCTTCTCCTGTATATGAATTTGGACCTTTCATATATGCCAATAAAACTTCATCAATTACATTTTCATCGTCTACTATATTTCCATATATTAATGTTCTCTTATTATATTCTTTAATACTCTTTCCTGACATAGACTTAAAGATTTCTTCTGCAACCTTTAAGGATTTTTCTCCACTTATTCTAAGTATTCCTATACCACCTTCTCCAGGTGCTGTAGCTATTGCTGCAATTGTATCATCTATAAACAAATTTATCACCTCTTAATTTATAATTTTTTACATATAGATTTACTTTTGGCTAATCACAATAATGTAATAATATTAAAAAATAAAACCCCCTAATGTTTAGGAGGTTGATTTTATCTTTTACACTCAATTACTAATCTTCTATATGGATCAGTACCTTCACTATATGTAATTACATATTTGTCGTTTTGAAGAGCTGAATGTATTATTCTTCTCTCATACGGATTCATATAATCTAATTTTTTAGTTTTTCTTGTTTTCGCTACTTCTCTAGCAACTTTATTAGCATATCTTATTAAAGATTCTTCTCTTTTTGATCTATAGTTTTCTATATCTACAAGTACTCTTGTATGAGAATCCTTATTTATTTTATTAAGAGCTAATCCAGTTAAAAATTGAATAGAATCTAAAGTTTCCCCTCTTCTACCAATTAAACTTGCAGCTTCTTTGCCTTCAATATCAACCATGATTAAATTATCTTTTTGAGATACATTGACTTTGGCATCAACATTTGCATTTTTCAACATTACCTCTATAAAATTTTTAGCTACATCTAGTTCCCTCTCGATAACAAAAATTTCATAAGTACCATCTTTAGCACCTATAAGACCTAAAAACCCTTTGCTTGGATTTTCAAGTATTTCAACTTCTATATCCTCTGCTTTTAAATTTAACTCTGCTATAGCCTTACTTATAGCTTCTTCCTTGCTTTTACTTTTTATTAATTTTAGGCTTTTTCTCATTAACTTTTTCCTCCTTAGAGTTAGCAGCCAGTTTAGCTTTTAAAGGATTCATTATTAAGTAATATTGAGCTATTGAGAATAAGTTACTTACTGTCCAGTACAATGTAAGTCCTGCTGGGAATATAAATCCCCAATAGAAAGACATACCTGCCATTACATATGTCATTACTTTCATAGAGCCTTGTAATTGATCTTTTGGAGTCATTACTTTTTGCATTACATATGCACTTGCTCCTGAAAATACTGCTAGTACATAATCTGGTGCTGTTAAGCTTTTTATCCATAAAAACCCATTATCAGCTGCTAAAAATGCAGCTTGATTTGCAAAAACGCCATGAGCAACTGGCTCTCTCAAAACGCTAAATAATCCTATTAATATAGGAAACTGTATTAATAAAGGTAAACAACCAGATAGTGGATTAATTTTAGCCTCTCCATATAACTTAACAATTTCTTCATTTTGTTTTTCTGGCTTATTTTTATATTTTTCTTGTATCTCTTTTATACGAGGTTGTATATCTTGCATTGCCTTTGTTGACTTAGTCTGCTTAACTGTTAATGGTAATAAAATAATCTTTACAAGAATAGTAAAAAGTATTATAGAAATACCATAGTGGTTAACAAATTCAAATATTACCTTAAGAATCATTCCTAAGAAATTTCCTATTATATTCAATTTTTTTATACCTCCTAATAGTTACTCTCTTTTATTTTAGAGGATCGTAACCTCCTGGATGAAAAGGATGACATTTTAAAACTCTTCTTACTGTTAAATACATACCTTTTACAAATCCATATTTCTTAAATGCCTCTATTGAATATTGTGAGCAAGTTGGATAAAATCTACAGGTAGGTCCCTTTAAGGGAGATATATATTTTTGATAAAATCTCACTAAATAAATACATAAATTCGATAAATGCTTACTTATTTCCTTTAATATATAAATTATTTTATTCAAAGTTATGAACCTCCATATTTATAGCATACAATTTAAATAGAAATATCCGTTCTTTTAACTAAGTTTTTTATAGACTTGTCTATGTCTTTAAAAGTAGCATCTTTACTAGATACTCTTGCTATAAATACTATATCATATCCAGGCTTAATTTTTTCATCAATATTTAATCTGTAGACTTCTTTTATTAGTCTTCTTACTCTATTTCTAGTGATGGCTTTTCCTACTTTCTTCGAAACAGAAATACCCACTCTACTATAATCTGATTTATTTTTAAGTATATATATTACTAAATATTTGTTTGCAAAAGATTTGCCGTGTTTATATACTTTTCTAAAATCAGAGTCCTTTTTTAACCCTTTAGTCCTATTAAAGTCCATAGTTAACCTCCATAAACACAGCTATGAATTGTAATTATTTACACAAAAAGGCCACCTTTGCAGCGGCCCTTTTGTAATTAATGAGTTAATCTATTTCTTCCTTTAGCTCTTCTTCTCTTTAACACGTTTCTTCCGTTAGACGTCTTCATTCTTTTTCTGAAACCATGTTCTTTACTTCTTTGTCTCTTTTTTGGTTGATAAGTTCTTTTACTCATTATTTTGCACCGCCTTTCAGATTTCATTTTCCGTTTATAAAAATAATAACTTTACCCTCAAAGTAAACATAACACATATAATTATAAATACTTTTACCACTGTTGTCAACGAGTTTTTGGGACGCTTCTATCACAAAATCTACCATATATATATTATGTATTTTTTTTATTGAAAATACTAGTAAAAATCTATTTAATTTTATTCTAAATTATTTTTTTCAATTATATACACAAATAAAGTAATTTTAACATGTTTATATTTTTATCAACAATTAGTTAATATTGTGGATAAATTAGTTACAAATCATTGAAGTTTGACATATATTTTGATATTATAAATATACTTGTTGATAATGTGCATAAATGTTATCAACTTATTAAAAATTATTCACAGCTTGTGGATACTTTTGTGTATAACTTTTAAGATTACTGACAATACTCTAGTTATAATCACCATTTATTGTATGTTTATGTTATTTATAACTTTATCTACATATTGTTTATATCTTTTCATATTTTTTTAATAATTTATACTATTATTAATTTATCAACACCATTATCCATAAATTTAGTTATTCTGTAAAATTTATATATGTTTTTGCTTTTCTGTTAATAACTTTGTGGAAAATATTAATTATTCTGTTCGGAGGTTTATATTATGGATATAGTTTCTTTATGGGACAAAACCCTACAATTAATAAAAGGTGACTTAACTTCAGTAAGTTTTAATACCTTTTTTAAAAACATCGTACCATTAAAAATACATCTTAATGACTTAATACTATTGGCTCCTAGTGATTTTAATAAAGATATCTTAGAAAACAGATATCTGCATTTAATTGAAGATGCCATAAATCAACTGTCATTAAAAAAATATAATATTAAATTTGTATTGAGCGAAAAAGAGGTTGCTGACCTAAATTCTGATAGTACAGATTTAAATTATAGAGTACTTTACCCTAACCTAAATCCAAAATACACATTTGATACGTTCGTTATTGGTAATAGCAATAGATTTGCTCATGCTGCATGTGTTGCGGTCGCTGAATCTCCTGCTAAGGCTTACAATCCACTTTTTTTGTATGGAGGAGTTGGGCTAGGTAAAACCCACTTGATGCACGCTATAGGGCATCACATTGTTAGTCAAAAAAAAGACTCAAAAGTTGTTTATGTTTCTTCAGAAAAATTTACTAATGAACTTATAAACTCTATAAAAGATGATAAAAACGAAGAATTTAGAAATAAGTACAGAAATGTAGATGTATTATTAATTGATGATATTCAATTTATAGCGGGAAAAGAAAGAACTCAAGAGGAGTTCTTCCATACGTTTAATACTCTTCATGAGGCAAATAAACAAATAATTATATCTAGTGATAGACCACCAAAAGATATACCTACACTAGAAGATAGACTAAGATCGAGATTTGAAATGGGACTTATAACTGATATTCAAGCACCAGACTTTGAAACGAGAATTGCTATACTTAGAAAAAAAGCTCAATTGGAACGCATCGAAGTACCAAATGAAGTTATGTCATATATAGCAAAAAATATTAAGTCAAACATAAGAGAACTAGAAGGCGCCTTAACTAGAGTAGTTGCCTATTCTTCTCTTAGTAATAGAGTGATATCTTTTGATCTTGCTACAGAAGCTTTGAAAGATATTATAACTACATCTAAAAATGAAGAAATAAATGTTCTTAGAATAAAAGAAAAAGTATCTTCTGTATTTAGTATAAAAATGGAAGATTTTAATTCTAAAAAAAGAACACGCTCAATAGCTTATCCTAGACAAATAGCTATGTATTTAACGCGCGAACTTACTGATTTATCCCTTCCTAAAATAGGAGAAGAGTTTGGGGGTAGAGACCACACAACAGTAATTCATGCTCATGATAAGGTATCTAAAGATATAGCAGAAAGCGAAGAAATTAAGACTAAAATAGAGAAAATCATATCAGATTTAAAGGGATAATTTATACACAATTGTCTGTTTATATCTATTGGATAACTTGTTAATATTTTTTTTGAATAAAAATTATTAACAAATAATTAAGTCTCTAATAACAAAGATATTAACATTTTATACACATGTTGATATCTTTGTATTTATAACGTTATAAGTACTTATTAACATTATCAACAACACCTACTACTATTACTACTATGATTTTAACTTATTTTTTTATATAAAAGACCAAAGGAGGTTATCCACATTGAAAATAATTTGTAACCAAAAAATCCTAGCAAATAGAATTGGGATTGCTCAAAAAGCTATTAATGGAAAAACAACTATAGAACTATTAAAAGGTATACTTATATCTACAGAAGAAGGTCAATTAAAACTTACTGGATATGATGCTGAGATAGGAATAGAAACGTATGTACAAGCAGAGATTATAGAAAAAGGTGATGTTGTTGTAGATGCAAGATTATTTGGAGATATAATTAGAAAATTACCAGATTCGTTTGTTGAGATAGAAACAGATTCAGAAAATAATATTTACATAAATTGTGTAAATTCAAGATTCAAGATTAAAGGATATGCAGCTAAAGAATTTCCTAAGCTACCAGAATTAAACGAAGAAGATTTATATAGCATACCTCAAGAAATTCTAAAAAATATGATTAAACAAACCGTATTTGCTATTTCACAGGACCAAACAAAACCTATTTTAATGGGAGAACTTTTAGAAATTGTGGATAGAAATTTGAATTTAGTAGCTATTGATGGATATAGATTAGCTGTAAAAAGCTGTTCAGTGGATAGTTTAACTGAAAATATAAAAGTTATAATTCCAGGAAAGACACTTATAGATGTAAATAGCTTACTTTCTGGAGAAGATAATGTTAAGGTTGGATTTAATGAAAAAAATGCTATTTTTATAATTAATGATACAAAAATTATTACGAGATTGCTTGAAGGAGATTTTATCGATTATAAAAAATTATTACCAAGGGAACATAATAGCAGAGTTAAATTAAATACTAAAGAACTTTTAAATAGTATAGAAAGAGCATCTTTATTGTCTCAATCAGAAAAAAATAATCTTATAAAATTATCTATCAGAGATAAAGTAATGGCAATTACTTCTAATACAGAAAAAGGAAATGTATATGAAGAAGTTGAGATAGATTTAGATGGAGATTATTTAGATATAGCTTTCAATTCTAGATACTTTATTGAAGGTTTAAAAAATATAGATAATGAAGAAATATTTATAGAATTTACTACAAATGTAAATCCTTGTATAATTAAACCAACAGATGATGTTAATTATATTTACTTACTACTTCCAGTAAGAATATCATCAAATATATAGCAGACATGAAGGAGTTGTCTTTTGTAGAAAAATTTTTCTAATATTAGACAACTCCTTTTATAAGCACATTTATGGTATAATATACTTTTAGTGTATCAATAGGGGTTTACCTAAAATAGTGACAAGGAGGAACTATTATGACTGAAATAACTATAGAATCAGAATATATAAAGTTGGACCAATTTCTCAAATTAGCAGAGATTGCATCAACAGGAGGCCATGCAAAATTTTTAATTCAAGAAGGTTTAGTGACAGTAAATGATGAAATAGAATTAAGAAGAGGAAAAAAGATAAAATCAGGAGATATAGTTGAAATAGAAGGAACTAAAATAAAAGTATTGTAAAAAAGGAGAACTTTTTGTGAAACTTAAAAGTTTGCAACTTGTTAATTTTAGAAATTATGAAAAGTTGCATCTGGAATTTAATGGAAAAGTAAATCTTCTTGTTGGGAAAAATGGTCAAGGAAAGACAAATATAGTAGAATCTATTTATATGCTCTCTTTTGGTAAATCATTCAGAACCAACAAAGATAAAGAAATGGTTAGATTTAATAGTGAAAATTTATATATTGGAGGAAGTTTTTCAAAATATAATAAATATAGTCTAATAGAGCTAATTATTGGAAAAGATAAAAAGGGGATACGAATAAATAAAGTCCCTTTACAAAAAATACAGGAATTACTTGGCAACTTAAATGTTGTCATATTCTCTCCTGAAGATTTGAGACTGGTTAAAGAAGGACCTAAAGAGAGAAGGACATTTATAGATAAAGAGATTAGTCAGATTATGCCTAAATATTATAAATATCTTACCAATTATAATAAAACACTTTCTCAAAGAAGCAGAGTGCTTAAAGGCATGCATGTTGATGAGGCTTTATTAGATGTATATGATGATACATTAGCAAAGTATGGAAGTTATATTTATATTTTACGTAGAGATTTTGTAAAAAAGATAGCTAATATATCTGAAAATATGCATATGAATTTGACTAATGGAATTGAGAAATTGTCAATTAGATATAAGAATCAAATAAATATAACTGATGAAGATACTATAGAGACAGTATATAATAAATTTTTAGCCAAGTTGTCATCAAATAGACCTAATGATATAGAATCTAAGACTACCAGATATGGTATACACAAAGATGACTTAAATATATTCATAAATGATTTAGATGCAAGACTTTTTGGTTCACAAGGTCAACAAAGAACAGCTTCAATATCATTAAAGCTATCAGAAATAGAATTAATAAAAAATGAAGTTGAAGAATATCCAATATTAATTTTAGATGATGTTTTTAGTGAGTTAGATGAAGCACGACAAAAACTTTTAGTAAACAATTTAAGCAATGTTCAAATGTTTATAACAAGTGCTGAGGTTTCACATAAAAAAATATTTGATGAAAAGGATGTTACAATATTTAATATTGAAAATGGCGATGTTATTAGCATAGAGAATGGAGGAAATTAAATGAAACAAGAATACGGTGCAAGTCAGATACAAGTATTAGAGGGATTAGAAGCCGTTAGAAAAAGACCAGGTATGTATATTGGTAGTACAAGCCCTAGAGGTTTACATCACTTAGTTTATGAAGTTGTAGATAATAGTATAGATGAGGCTTTGCAAGGATATTGTTCAGACATATATGTATCTATCAATGAAGATGGCAGTGTTTTAGTAAAGGATAATGGAAGAGGTATACCTGTTGAAATACATCCTAAGACTGGTAAATCAACTTTAGAAACAGTATTAACTAATCTTCATGCAGGAGGAAAGTTTGGAGGCGGAGGATACAAAGTATCTGGAGGTCTTCATGGTGTTGGTGTTTCTGTAGTTAATGCACTGTCAAAATGGATGCTAGCAGAGGTTTATTTAAATGGAAAAGTATACAAGCAGACATATGAAAAGGGATTACCAACATCTAAACTTGAAGTAGTTGGAGAATCACAAGATAAAGGAACAATGATTCAGTTCATGCCAGATGAGACAATATTTGATGAAATAGAATTTAAATATGAAACATTGGAGTATAGACTTAGAGAACTTTCTTTTTTGAATAAAGGTATAAAAATAGTATTTGAAGACAAAAGAGAAGGTCAAGAGAAAAGAAAAGAATTTCACTATACAGGTGGCTTGGTGGAATATATTAAGTATTTAAATAAATCTAGAACTGGTATACATGATGACATAGTTTATATAGATAAAAAGGTCGATGATTGTTTTGTCGAATTAGCTATGCAATATACAGATGGTTATACAGAGAACATATATTCTTTTGCAAATAATATAAATACACATGAAGGTGGTTCTCATTTAAGTGGATTTAAAGCTGCTCTTACTAAAACGGTAAATGATTATGCTAAGAGAAATAAATTTTTAAAAGAAAATGATGTTAACTTACTTGGTGAAGATATAAGAGAAGGTCTTACAGCAGTAGTATCAGTTAAATTACCAGAGCCTCAATTTGAAGGCCAAACTAAAACAAAACTAGGCAATAGTTTTATGAGAGGTTTAGTTGATAGTGTAACAGTTGATGAACTTGGGTCCTTCCTAGAAGAAAACCCAGCAACAGCTAGAATAATAGTCGATAAAGCTTTAAGAGCACAAAGAGCTAGAGAAGCTGCAAAAAAAGCAAGAGAGTTAACAAGAAGAAAAAGTGTACTAGAAAGTACATCCTTACCTGGAAAACTTGCAGATTGTGCAGAAAAAGACCCTGCCAAAAGTGAAATATTCTTAGTCGAAGGGGATTCAGCAGGAGGTTCAGCTAAACAAGGTAGAGATAGAAATAGCCAAGCTATACTTCCATTAAGAGGGAAGATACTTAATGTTGAAAAATCAAGACTAGATAGAATATTATCTTCAGATGAAATAAAAAATATGATAACAGCTTATGGTTGTGGTATTGGAGAAGATTTTGATATAGATAAAGCTAGATACCATAAAATTATAATTATGACCGATGCCGATGTAGATGGAGCTCATATAAGAACTTTATTATTAACATTCTTCTTTAGATATATGAGACCTCTTATAGATGAAGGTTATGTTTATGCAGCGCAACCACCTTTATATAAAGTAACAAAGCAAAAAAAGGAACATTATGTTTATTCAGATAAAGAACTAAATATCTTGTTAGATGAAATTGGAAGAAATGGTGCGGAGCTTCAAAGATACAAAGGTCTTGGAGAGATGAATGCAGAGCAATTATGGGATACAACTATGAATCCTGATACAAGAACATTGTTACAAGTAACAGTAGAGGATGCGGCAATAGCAGATGAAGTATTTTCAATGCTTATGGGTGATAAGGTTGCTCCAAGAAAAGAATTTATAGAAGAAAATGCAAGATTTGTTAGAAACTTAGATATATAGAGAGAGGGGATTAGTATACATGGAAGAAAAAAACAAAATACTCCCTATTGAAATAGCGGAAGAAATGAAAAAATCATATATTGATTATTCTATGAGTGTTATAGCTGGACGTGCTCTTCCTGATGTTAGAGATGGTTTAAAACCAGTTCATAGAAGAATATTGTACTCAATGAGTGAATTAAATTTAACTCCAGATAAGCCTTACAGAAAATCAGCCCGTATTGTTGGGGATGTTTTAGGTAAGTACCATCCTCATGGAGATACTGCTGTTTATTATGCAATGGTAAGAATGGCTCAAGATTTTTCAACTAGAGCACTTTTAGTAGATGGTCATGGTAACTTTGGTTCTGTTGATGGAGATTCACCAGCAGCTATGCGTTATACAGAAGCCAAAATGAGTAAATTATCATTAGAGTTATTAAGAGATATAGAAAAAGAAACTGTAGACTTTAAACCAAACTTTGATGAGTCATTAAAAGAGCCTTCAGTATTACCAGCAAGATATCCTAATTTATTAGTGAATGGTTCTAATGGTATAGCTGTTGGTATGGCAACTTCAATACCTCCACATAATTTAGCTGAGGTAATTGATGCAACGATATATTTAATTGATAATCCAGAGTGTAGTGTAGATGATTTAATAAAATTTGTGCAAGGTCCAGATTTTCCTACAGCTGCGATTATAATGGGAAAAGAGAGTATAGCAGAAGCATACAGAACTGGGAGAGGTAAAGTTAAAGTTAGGTCTAGAGCTTTTATAGAAGAGCTTCCAAAGGGAAAACAACAAATAATAGTTACAGAGATACCTTATCAAGTAAATAAAGCTAAATTAGTTGAGAGAATAGCTGAGTTAGTTAAAGAAAAAAGAATAGAAGGTATATCAGATTTAAGAGATGAAAGTAATAGAAATGGTATGAGAATTGTTATAGAATTAAAGAGAGATGCTAATGCTAATATAGTATTAAATAATCTGTATAAACATTCTCAAATGGAAGATACTTTTAGTATAATAATGCTTGCACTTGTAGATGGACAACCAAGAGTTTTAAATCTTAAGCAAATATTATATCATTATATTAAACATCAAGAAGATGTTGTTACAAGAAGAACTAAATTTGAATTAAATAAAGCTGAAGCAAGAGCACATATTTTAGAAGGATTAAAAATTGCTTTGGATAATATAGATGCAGTTATAAGCTTGATAAGAGCTTCAAAAACAGGTCAAGAGGCTAAACAAGGTTTAATAGATAAATTTAATTTAACTGAGATTCAAGCACAAGCTATATTAGATATGAGACTTCAAAGACTTACAGGTCTAGAAAGAGATAAGATAGAAGCTGAATATGAAGAGTTAATTAAGAAGATAAATAGATTAAAAGAAATTTTAGCTGATGAAAGATTACTTTTAAATGTAATAAAAGACGAAATTACAATAATAAAAGAGAACTATGCTGATGAGAGAAGAACTGAGATAAGACATGCTGAAGGCGAAATAGATATGAGAGACCTTATAAGCGATGAAGAAATAGCAATAACTCTTACTCACTTTGGTTATATAAAGAGACTTCCATCGGACACTTACAAGAGTCAAAAAAGAGGTGGAAGAGGTATTTCAGCACTTACAACTAGGGAAGAAGATTTTGTAAGACACTTAATAACTACAACTACTCATAGTAGACTGTTATTCTTTACAAATAAAGGTAGAGTATTTAAACTAAATGCATATGAAATACCTGAAGGTAAAAGACAAGCTAAAGGTACTGCTATAGTGAATTTACTTCAATTATCAGCAGATGAAAAAATTGCTACATTGATACCTATAGATGGAAATGATGAAAATGAATATTTACTACTTACAACAAAAAAAGGTATTGTTAAAAAGACTAAGAGAGAAGAGTTTAGAAATATAAATAAATCTGGTCTTATTGCTATAGGTTTAAGAGATGATGATGAACTTATTGGAGTAGAACTTACAGATGGAAAACAAGAAGTACTTTTAGTCACTAAAGATGGTATGTCTATAAGATTTGATGAAAATGATATAAGATATATGGGTAGAACAGCAATGGGTGTAAAAGGTATAACTTTAAGTAAAGACGATTTTGTTGTGTCTATGAACCTTTGTAGTAAAGGTACGGATGTATTAGTTGTAAGTAAAAATGGCTTTGGAAAAAGAACAAATATAGAAGAATACAGAAGCCAAATAAGAGCTGGTAAAGGAATTAAAACTTATAATATATCTGAAAAGACTGGCACAATTGTAGGTGCAGATATGGTTAATGAAGATGATGAGATAATGATTATAAATTCTGATGGAGTTCTTATTAGAATAAGAGTTAATGAGATATCACTATTTGGAAGGGTTACAAGTGGTGTTAAATTAATGAAAACTAATGACGAGGTCAATGTAGTTTCGATTGCCAAAATAAATATTGAAGAAGAATAGGATAAATATCCTATTCTTTTTGTATAATGTACTTAGATAAAAATTTAAAATTGAAAGGAGTAATTGTTATGTGTAATAAAAAAAGTTGTAAAAAAGGTGGATTTTTATTAATAGGAGCTATTTTAGGTTTTGTATTTGGTCTGTTTTTTGCACCAAAAAAAGGTTCTGAATTAAGAAAAGAAACAAAAGAGAAGTTTAATGATGTGAAAGAAAATCCAAAAGAAGTTCTACATGAAACATTTAATGATGTCAAAGAGAGAATAATAAATTTAGTAGATGATGATAATAATGAAGAAGATATAAAGATTTCTGAAGAAGACATAGTAATAAGTAAAAGCTTTGATGAGGAGGGAGATGTTAACTAATGAATGCATGGGGGTGGCAGATTGGAGCAGTGTTAGTAGGTAGTTCTGCTCTTATAGTAGCAATTTATTTAGCAAAAACTCTAAATAGTCTAAATAAGGTTGTTGAAAAGGCTTATAAAATTGTAGATTATAATGAGAGACACATACAGGATATTGTTGAGAATGCGTCATCAATATCAAAGGGAATAGACGATATAGTTTATGTAATTAACAAAATAATGAGTATAGGAAATATATTTAAAATTATTAAGAGGAAATAGGAGGTTTTTACATGTCTATGAATATAGATTCAAATTTAGATTCTCAAAATAAATTTTGGAATGTTTGTCTTGATGGAGAACTTGATGTTTCTACAGCAGATAAACTAAAGGAACATTTGCATAACTTGATAGAAAAAAATATGTTAGATGTAAAAATTAATCTTAAAGATTTAGATTATATAGATTCAACAGGTTTAGGAGCTATGATAGGTGTATTAAAAAAATTAAAAATAAACGAAAAAGAGATATACATAGTAAATCCTAAGAGTAATGTCAGAAAGATTTTTACTATAACAGGTCTAGATAAAATATTTAAAGTGGAGGGATAGACTTTGGCTTGTGAGACTATAAAGATGGAAATTACTACAAATCCGGATTATGTTAGTATAATAAGATTAACAGCGTCTGGAATTGCTAATAAAATGGGATTTCCAATAGATGATATAGAAGATATAAAGGTAGCAGTATCAGAAGCGTGTACAAACGCAATAAAGCACAGTAAAGATGATGTGTTCAATATAGTATTTAATATCTTAGACAATGCAATTAATATAGAAATTCAGGATAATGGAAAAGGATACGATGTTAGCTCAATAAGTACACCAGATTTAGAGAATCCAAAAGAGAGTGGTCTTGGACTATTTATAATTAGAACTTTAATGGATGATGTAGATATTGAATCGGAACACAATCAAGGAACAAAAATAAAAATGACTAAATATTTAGGAGTTGATATTTAATGAAAAATGTAGCTAATGCTACACATTACCTAAATATGGATACAAAAGAGCTATTTAATTTATATAATAAAAATAAAAATGTAGATATTAGGAATATTCTTATTGAAAGGCATCTGTATTTAGCAAGATTGTTAGCTAAGAAGTATATAAATAAGGGTGTTGATTTTGAAGATATATATCAAGTTGCTTCATTAGCGTTAATTTATGCTATTGATAGATATGATGTTGAAAAAGGATTTGAATTCTCCAGTTTCGCGACACCAACTATAGTAGGAGAAATAAAAAAATATTTTAGAGATAAAGTATGGACACTTAGAGTACCAAGAAGAATACAGGAACTAAGTAAAAAGATAAGTGATGCAAAGATTAAATTGGAGCAAGAAAATAAAAAGCATCCGAAAGTAAAAGATATAGCTGATTATATAGGAGTTAGTGAAGAAGATGTTCTAGAGGCTATGGAAGCTTCTTACGGGTATCAACCTATGTCTTTAGATTCATCAAGTAATGATGATTCAGAAGATAAAGATATAACTCTTATTGACAAGATAGGAAAAGAAGAAGGTAATTTTGGAAGTATAGAGTATGAAGATTTTATTAATAAGTTTATTAAAACTTTGAATGAATTGGAAGTAAAAATATTTAAAGATAGATTTTTCTTTGATAAAACACAATCTAGTATAGCTAAGGAATTAGAGATATCTCAGATGACTGTTTCTAGACTGGAGAAAAAAGTAGTAGAAAAGCTAAAAAAAGAATATGAAAAGAATTTATAAAAAAATATAAAAAAAGTATTGACCTACTGTTTTAAAGGTGGTATAGTATTACTTGTCCTTGAAAAAAGGAAAAAGAAATAAAT
>NZ_JBJOCA010000020.1:0-82671 GCF_045898275.1 Clostridioides sp. GD02404 | reverse complement strand
TAGGTTTATTTCATCCTTATGTTTTAGTTTGGTTAGCTTTAGGGATTTCCAGCAATTCAAGTAGTATTGGATAGGTTCTATCCTAGCTCTACATATAAGTTTCCCTATATGCTGACTATTTTAGCTACTAACTCATGACTAAAGTCACAAGTGTGCGTAGCTATTTTTCAATCAATAAATTACTATTCTATTAAATTAACTTAATAACCTTTAAATTAAATTATAAAAACTGTTGTAGGTTAGCAACAACAGTTTAAAAAGATTTGTTTTATAATATAGAGATATATTAATTCGTAATGCTAGAGCTAGCCCATTCCTTACACTGAACGATTCTTTTTCCATCATCACCTTGTTCTTTATCATATGCAAATTGATTAAGCATTTCACATGGAAATGTATCACATAGACCACAATGTGTAAGATTTTTATTTTCACAACATGATTTTACAGGGCATTCTTCACCCCAAAAAGGTTTATCAATATATGTACATCCTTTGCAATTGACCTTTCCTTTGTACTCACATTCATAACATAAAATTCCACATCTTGATTCTATCATTGTTACTCACTCCTTAAATATAAATTTTATATGATTGTACATCAAAACTTATACTTTTCATTGTAAAAATCGGACAAATTTTTTATATAGGTTGTTGGATTAACCCCACAGATAGATTTAAAATCATTTATAAAATGGGATTGGTCATAATATCCAATATCTTGAGCTAAAGTTGTAAATGGCATATTATTATTTTGTACTTCTTGTAATACAAGATTTATACGAAGTAATCTAAGATAGGATTTGATACTCATGCCAAGAGAATTATTAAAAATCCTATTTATATGACGTTCACTATAACAACTGATTTGAGAAATATTTTTAACTGACATAATGGAATTCTGTTTTCTTGTATTTTCAAGGATTGGGATAGTCATATCTATTATATTTGATTTGAACAAGTATGATAAAAATAACATATCTAATTCTTCTATTAATTCTTTTAGAGTGCTCGTTTTTTCAAAAATAGAATTAATCTCTGAGCTAAATAATGTATTAAAATCTTCAAGTTTAATTTTTAAGTCAGTGGATTCTCTTTGAGAAAAACCTGTTAAATAATATACTCCACCTGGACGAAACTCAACAAATACTCGAAATAGTACACTTTCTATGTCGTTTTTTACAATTATAGTTTTCGTTGTAGCTCCCCAAAATTCACTATCCATACTCTTTTTATCAAATTCAAATATCATACATCCACTAGCATCAGGTATTAATGTAAGATTTTCTTTAGTATTTATATCGGGAATAGCTATTGTATAGTGTGCTATATATGGTCTTAACAATTTATGTGGCAAAATATATGTATACTGTTTGCAAGTATTTAAAATATTATTGATTATTTTATTCATAAGTAAATCCTCCTAATATATTAAGAACAAATATGCCAATTTATTTTAATATATAATAAACAAAATTTGATTCAACTGAAATATTTTAATAATATGTTCTTGTTAAATTCAGATACAATAATTGTAAGGTAAAATTTCAAAATATACAATTATTATAAATTATAGATGCCACTAAGTGTATATTAAATAAGAGTAAATATAAATCAAGATTAGAAAAGAATAGTATTACTTTCATAATAAACACATATAAAGATATTTTTAAGAATAAAATTTATTATTAAATAAAAAATAAAGGAGAGTGGTTTAATAGCATGGCATCAAAACAAACACCAAGAAACAATTTAGAAAAATTTTTAAGAATAAGAGTTTTATCACATACAGGCGATAAAATACATATAAAATTACCTGTAAATTTTGCAAAGAGAATGATTGAGAATAATGCTTTGGATTTATTTAATGGAAAAGATGATGTAGTTGATGGTAAAAAGGTTACTGAGATATTAGTCAAAGCATTTGACTATGACCTAACTGGAGAGGTAGTTCACTTGGAAAGAAAAAATGGAGATATTATTAAGGTCTCAATCGTGCAATAGACCTAATTTATATGAATTTTATTTTGAAAAAATATAACTAATTAAGAATTAGTAGGAAAGTTCAGCTTATTGTTAGTATATAATACACATTTATAATTTATAGATGTGTATTTTTTATATGTAAAGTTTAAATGTATATATTATTAAAATATTACCATTTTGGAAATAGATGTAAATGTATGTTGTATAGTATAATATAAATAGTATATTATTTTGTAAAGTTAGCAAATAAATCCAAGTTAAAAAATAAGTTAAAGAATACAGTGTTATTAAGTAGAATATTGGGAGTATTTTTTATAGCCAAAGGGTAAAAACTAGAAAAGGTGGAGGAGGAAAACATGTTTACAGATGGAAGAAGCAAGAAAGTAGTTTTTATAGCACATTGTTTATTAAATCAAAATGCTATTTCAGATGGGACTGCCATATATCCTGCAACATTTAAGGATGTAATTGAATTATTTGTTAATGAAGAAGTAGGTATTGTTCAATTACCATGTCCAGAACTTAGTTGTTTGGGAATTGATAGGGGAAATGAAAATGGTGCTAATCGTTCTCCAAATTGTGGAGTTGATACTACTTCAGACAATGATGAAGAAATCAATGGTAAGGGTTTGTTTATGTCAGAACTTTATGAAAAACTTGAAAAAGAGAATTTATCAATTCCAATGATAGGATTAAAGAGTACAGATGACTACATAATGAAGATAACAACATTAATTCAAAAAAATGAGTTATTACATTGATTTGGTACTTATTTTTGGAATAAGATTTATTATTATAAAGGCAGAATAATAAAAAAATGGGACGTGGCAGCCAAGTGCTGGCAAAGACGCCCTGTTTTTTTATATAACTTAGAAATATGTACTTTTTTAAATTTATTATATTCTTTTAAATTGAATTTTTTCATCTGAACACAAAGTTTCAAACCTGTATGTATCTGTCATCTCATAAAAACCAAAAAATATAAAACCATCACGAGAAGTAAATTCATATTGAATATTTTCACTTTTCAGTGTCTTTTCTACTTCACTTATTTTTTCACTATATACAATGTCCACCATATAATTTATCATTGTAGAACCCCTCCTATTAATATGACAATATTCAAATATATAATAACATATTTAGATGATACAATTGTATTAAAAATGAAATAAATCTATTATATTAAGGTATTAAATTTTTATTAAAATGCTTATGAATAATCTAAATAATAATAGTTTGATACTAAATAAGATAAGAATTTGAATCTTGAATAAAAAATAAGAAGCTATAAATAATATAAGTATCATTTATGGCTTCTTATTTTTTATTTATTAGGATTACATATAAAAGCAATCACTATATTTTTTGTTTAAGTTTTAATACTTGTTTTACGATATTTGTTGAATGGTCAGAAATTCTTTCTAAATTAGTAAGTAAGTCAAGATAAAGCACACCAGCATCTATTGTACAACTTCCATTATTTAATCTAATCATGTGTGAATTTCTAAAAGTTTTTTCTAAGTAATTTACTTCATTTTCAACTTCTAAAACCTTGTTTGCTAACTCAAAATCTTTAACATCTAAAACTATTAAAGCATCCTTGAAGTTAGTCATAGTTTTATTGTATATTTGGTATATTTCTTTTATTGCACTGTCAGAGAAGCTAATATTCATTTCTTTAACACTCATAGCTAATTCAGCTATATTTTCTGCATGGTCAGATACTCTTTCGATATCATTTACAGTGTTAAAAAGTAAATCTGTTCTAAAACGTTCATCGTCTCTAAGAGGTTCTTTAGAAAGTTTTAATAGATAGTTCAGTATATCTTTTTGTAATTTATTGACAACTTTTTCTGATTCAAAAGTTTTATTAATATCATCACTACTCTTATTTAAGAATCCTGCAATTGCATGTTCTAAAGAATTTGTAGCTTTGTGTCCCATTCTTACAACTTCTTGTACAGTATTACCAAGTGCTATAGATGGAGTACTAAACATTCTTTCATCTAAGTACTTAGTATTATTTACTACTTCTGATTCAGTTTCTTTAATAGGTATAAGTTTACTTGCTAATTTAACTATGTATTTAGAAAATGGTAATAATATTATAACATTTGTAAGGTTAAATAAAGTATGTGCATTTGCTATTTGTCTAGCCGTATCAGTTGGGTCAAAATGAGTAACTATAGCTGATATAGGCTTATTTAAAATAAGCATAAATATGATTGTACCAATTACATTAAAACTTAGATGCATTACAGCTGCACGTCTAGCATTCCTGCTTGCACCCACACTTGATAAAAGTGAAGTAACACAAGTACCAATATTATCTCCATAAAGGATAGGTAAAGCAGCTGATAGAGGTAGTATTCCTTGAGAAGCCAAGGCTATTAACATACCCATAGATGCACTTGAACTTTGTATAATACCTGTTATAGCAAATCCTGCTAATATACCTAATAGAGGATTTTTACTAAAATATAAGAGTACATCAGTAAATGCTTTATATTCAGCAAGTGGTGCCACTGCATCCTTCATAAATTCCATTCCTGTAAACAATATACCAAAGCCAATAAGTATTTCAGATAAATGTTTTGTTTTTTGATTTGATGTAAATAAATAGAATACAATACCTACACCTAGAGCAATTGGTGCTATTCCTTCAAGATTAAATGAAACTAATTGGGCAGTAACTGTAGTACCTATATTTGCCCCCATTATTACACCAATAGCTTGACTTAGATTCATTATTCCTGCATTTACAAATCCTACAACCATAACCGTAGTAGCACTTGAACTTTGTATAATACCTGTAACAACTGTACCTACCAGTACACCCATAACAACATTACTTGTTAAGAGTTCAATAATTTTTTTTAATTTGTCTCCTGCCGATTTTTGTAAACCTTCTCCCATTAAACTCATTCCATAAAGAAAAAGTCCAAGTCCACCGATAAGACTAATTGCTATATTCACGATATTTCCTCCTTTAAGAAATTAATAAATTTTTTATCTGAATTATAAACTTTATTAACTAAAATTTATCGTTTCCTTAATATAGAATAACAAATTTTGTCAATAAAAATATTAATGTTTTGTTAAGTATACGTTAAGAGAATGTTAAATCTTTAAGTTGTTGTTAATTTGAGAAAATTCACTATATATAGTAATTTAAAGACTTTAACTAAGATTTGGCTTATTTTATGTATAATTGATTTAACAAAGAATTAACCATGTTTGTAAAAATTGTGTAAAAGATATCATCTTTTTTAAAAAAGATGTAAATGTAACTTTTACATAATATACATCAATAGATGAGATAGAAAATGCTTCTAAATCAAGTTTAAATATAGTGCTTAGAAAGAAGGTATAAAAGCAGCTATTTTTATGAAGAAAGCAAAAACTGTGCTGTATTTGGAGATTATGATACTGTTTTATGTGTCAGAGACTTGTTAGAGGAATTCTTTATATAATAGAAAAAATACTAAATATATAGCATCAAGGGCACAGATAATATGTAAAAGGGCTTATTATGAATAGATTTAATATAAATTAATGTATATTTATTAAAATAATTATTAGTTATGTTAGAAATCCTAAGATATTGGATATAATATAATAAACAGGTAAATTTTGTAATTAAAAAAGTGCCTAGTTTATCTTAATTATAGGGGAAGTGGGGATATTTTATGGAAAGATTAATGGAACTTATAGAGAGAAAATTTTTAAAAGATGTAGAGCTTTTAGAATTGGAAGACATAGAAAATGTAATAGAATGTAAAATGACACAACCATATAATGCTCATTATAATGAATATTTGGTAAAAGTAAAAAATAGAGATATTATAGAAGAATATTTTGTGTATTTAAAACATAGATAAGCATAAAAGAGGTCTGTATTTATTTGTATTGTTGCAAAATAAAGACAAGCCTCTTTTATGTTAAATATAAACTATAAAATTGCTATTTATTTGATTTTTTCAACAACATTAGTTAATATTGAATCTAAATCATCGCTAATTTCTGTAACGCCATTATGAGTAATATCTATGATTTCTTTAGTCATAGGAAGTTCTCCTAAAAGTTCTAAATCTAAATCATTTAAAAATGTCTCAGTAGATTCTCCATCAAATAACTTGATTTTTTTAGAACAATCAGGACATTGGATATAACTCATGTTTTCAATAACTCCAAGAACATTTATGTCCATTTTTTTAGCCATATTAACTGCTTTTGATACAATCATAGATACTAAATCTTGAGGTACAGAAACCATAACTATTCCACTTATAGGGATAGATTGCATAACTGTTAATGCAACATCTCCAGTACCAGGAGGCATATCTATTAATAAATAGTCCAATTCCTCCCAAAGAACATCAGTATAAAATTGTTTTACAACTCCTCCAAGTAAAGGTCCTCTCCAAACAACAGGTTCATTTTCATCATCTATCATAAGGTTTATAGACATTACTTTTATGTTGTTTGCATTTTCTACAGGATAAATATAAGAGCCATCAGAATAAGCTTTTACATTTTTTACACCCATAAGTCTAGGGATACTTGGTCCAGTTATATCTGAATCTAATATACCAACCTTATATCCCATTTTATTTAGCTTATTAGCAAGTAAAGCAGTTACAGTTGATTTTCCAACCCCACCTTTTCCACTCATAACACCAATTATTTTTCCAAATTTATTGTTAGGGTTATTTTCAATAGAACAATTTGATTGACTATTACAATTTCCCTTTGATGGACATGAATTACAATCTGCCATATCTATTACCTCCAAACTTTAATATTTATTAGATTATTTGTAACCTACATATACTATTTTAGTACAATTGAATCATAAAGTCATTATTTAAAAGTAACTTAGAATATTTTCTGTTGGTTTGTTTGTAATTTATAATAAAAAAAGAAGGTAATAAAAAATTATAACCTTCTAAAAAAGTGATTATTTCAACTGACCTATAGATATTAATCATATAAATATATGGAAAATATTTCAATATATTATGCATAACTGGTCATTTTATAAGTGTAACTGGGAATTAGATGTATATTTTATAAAAATTTGATAAAAAAACAATTAAAAATAGCAAAGAAAAAAGATATAATTAGAAATGTAGTAGTAAATGTTTTATTATAGATAATAGTGTTTAAGTATTTTAAATAATATTTGGAGGAATATAGATGGAATTAAGACCAAGAAGTGCAAAATTAGAAGAATTCGATAAGGTAATAGAATTAATAAACTATGTATTTAGAATATCAAGAAATCATAAACCAACTATGATGGAGGAGTTCCCTCTCTTATTAAATAAAAATAATATAGAAAATATGATTATAATATCAGAAGATGATAAAATAGTTTCAGATGTAAATTATTTAATTCAAGATGTATATATTCAAGGAAATAGGCTGAAAGTTGCAGCTATAGGCGGGGTGTGTACTCATCCAGATTATGAAAAAAAAGGCTATTCATCTAAGGTATTGGATAAAGTAGAAGAAAAAATGTTTTATGATGGTGTAGATATTGTAATCATTTCAGGAACAAGAACTTTGTACAGTAGAAGAAATTGTAGTTTGGTAAAAAGCTTCTACAAATATACAATAAAACCTGAGAATGTGAAAATACCATATGAAATAGTTGAATTTGATGAAACTAATTTTGAAAAAGATGATGATTTAGACAAAATGATTGAACTATATAATCAAAATAGTACTAGATTTATAAGAAGTAAAGATGAGTTCAAAAAATTATTACATGCAGCAACTATTGCTTGGGGACCAATTGATTATAAGAAGGTATTTATAAAAGAAAATAATAATATTATAGGATATTTAATAATAAGAACAATAAAAAAAGAAAATTCTATTGTAGGAGAAGTGGCTGAGATAGGGTTAAACTCTGTAAATGCTGAAAATGTATTGAAATATGTAACAAATAAATTTGGTTTAGAATATTTAGATTATAAAGTACATGTAAGAAATCTTAAAGACCAATTACAAGGCAATGAAATAAAAACTTTGGATTATCAACAAGGAACTATGAAAATAATAAATTTTGTAAAATTGTGTGATAACCTAAGAAGTTATTTTAATCAATATATAGATTCTGAATTATTAAAATATATGGAGTTTAAACAAGTTGAAAATGAATATATTATTAAATATAAAGAAGAAAAACTTGTAATAGAAAGTTTGGATAAACTTAATAAACTGTTTTTTGAAAAAAACGAAGAGCAATACAATGAATTTAAACATTTAAAAAATATACATGAATTTGCAACAAAGGTGTTTCCTTTAGATTTTCCATGGACTGCAAATTTAAATTATCAATAATTGTGTGCTTTTCGACTGTATTCAATAAAAATGGATTATGTTTAAAGAGAGCTCTTATTAAATAACGTAAATTAGTTTATGTTAAAAAAGAAATTTTGTAAGATACTAGAAGGGATGAAATATTATATGGACATACTTGATGATATAGCAGAATGCATATTAAATATGGGTGTAGACAATATAGAAAATTTAGTGAAAATTGCTATAGATAAAAATATTGATGTAGAAGATATTTATGAATATGGTTTAAACAAAGGTATGATAGGAGCTTTAGATAAATTTGAGAATAAAGAATACTATCTTTCAGAAGTTATAGTATGTACAGACGCATTAAATAAAGGAATTAATCTTTTGAAAGGAACTGGAAAAATAAAGGAGAAATCAAAGGGAGTAATTCTGATGTCTGTAGTAGAAGGAGATACCCATGAGATAGGAAAAAACATTGTAAAAGTAATGGTAGAAGCTACTGGATATAAAGTTATTGATTTAGGTGTAAATAGAAAAAGTAAAGATATAATAGAAGAGGCTATAAAAAACAATGTTGATATAATAGGCTTATCTTCAATGATGACAACGACTATGGAGAACATGAAGTCAGTTATAAATGAACTTAATAGGATTAAGGTAGATAAAAAACCAAAAGTAATAATTGGTGGAGGTCCTGTAAGTATGGAGTTTGCAGAAGAAATAGGAGCAGATGGATATAGCTCAAATGCTCCAAAAGCAGTCAAATTAATAAACAAACTTATAGGAGGTGAAGTTTAAGATGTTTTCAGATATGACTTTACTTCAATATATAAATAGTGAGGATAGAGGCTTCTTTCTGCCTGATATGGGTACAAATGGATTATTTTTAATAAATAAAAAGGCATATGAAGTATATGATAGTGTAGATACTCAGTTAGAATTAGCAAAGACTATGGACAAGTATTTTGAATCAGATTTTATATATTCATTCTGTGATGGGATTACGTTTTGTGAGACTTTAGGTCTAAAGACACTAAGACCGGATTATGATTTTCCAAGTGTATTAACACATACTATAACTGATAGGGAGAAATTAAGAAAACTAGAAGTTCCAGACCCTTATACAAGTGGACGTATGCCACTTAATATAGAAAGTTTGTCACTTATATCAAAAAGTATAAAAAAACCATTGTATGAAGCTATACAAGGTCCATTTACACTTGCAGGCCAATTAGCTGGAGCTACACAACTTTTGAGATGTATAATAACTGATAAAAAATTTGTAGAAGAGTTATTGGAATTTACAACTGAGTTGGTAAGAAGATATGCTGTGGCTGCAAATAAAGCAGGAGCTAAGTATATTTCAATAGCAGAACCAACATCAGTGACTTTAAGCAAAGATAGATTTGATGAGTATATAGTAAAAAATTTAAATAAAATATACGATGAGCTTGATTGTTGGAAAGGGATGCATATATGTGGAGATACTAGGGAATTATTAGACAATATGTTAAGTTGTAATATAGATGCAGTAAGCTTAGACCAAATTTTGGACTATGAAGAAATTGCTCCAATGATTCCTAGAGATATAGTATTGATTGGTAACTTGGACCCAATAAAGCTTCTTGGTCGCTCTAACCCAGATAAGATTAGGAGAGAGACACTAAAGTTGTTAAAGAAGATGAGAGGATATGACAATTTCTTATGTAACTTTGGATGTAACTGTTTAAATACTACTCCAGTAGAAAACTTACAAGCAGCTATAAAGGCAGGAAGAATTAGTTATAAAGAATTAGATAGGATTGATATTAATGAATTATAATAGTAATAAAGATAAATCTTTTTTAGAATCTCTAAATCTAGAAGATATTTTTATAGATAAGAACATTGTGCTAAAGTTTTTGGGGTATGGAAATAGGAAGGCTCCAGATACGATTAATGAAATCGTTGAAAAAGAAATAAAAAATATAAATGATAGCTTAGATATTAAGATATATATGAGTGAGATTGATATTGATAAAATGCCTAAAAAGTGTAAAAAAGCATTTGCTATACTATACACAATAGGAGATAAGATTGATATCAAGATGAACGACTATATGGAAAATTGTAATATGATGGCAGGGTTAGCACTGGATAAAATAGGAGTAGTGTGTTTAGATTGTATTAATGAAAAAATAAAGAGGTACTTAAAAGAAGAATATAATAATCTCAATATATCATACGAAATATATCCAGGAGATAAAGATTTTGAGATTGAGAAACAGAGAGAGATTTATAACTATATAAAAAATAAATATAATAATGTAGAAATAGAAATCAATGATTATCACCAACTATCACCTATAAAGAGTGTGGCAATGCTTATTTTAATGGGAGATGAGGAAAATCTCGAATCAAGATGTAGTAAATGTCCTCAAAAATGCTTTTAGCTATTTTTAAGATTGAAACTTGTTTTATGTATAAATTGCAATAATTTTTTTAGTTGCTATATTTATAAACTAAAAAAATTATTGCAAAATAATAATATTCCACTTGATATGTTGGTAATTCACAAACTAAATAATTTTCTTCAACTCAATCAGACTACTTATTTCATAAGTTGGTGAATAGTTAGTATTATTTATACTGTTATTGAAATTTAGCCAACAAGTATCTATTCCTGAATTTATTCCTCCTAAAATATCTGATGTCAAACTATCACCAATCATTAATACAGAAGATTTATCATAACAATCAAATTTTTTAAGTGCATATTTAAATATTTCAGGATTTGGTTTTGATACTTTTAATTCCTCAGAGACAATTATTCCATCGATATACTCTTTTATTTCTGAATTTTTAAGCCTTTTGTTTTGAACTTCAGATATTCCATTTGTTATTATAATTATTGTGTATTTTTTCTTGAGATATGATAATATATTAACTGCTCCTGGAATTAAAAATGTACATTCACTTAAAAAATTTAAGTACATTTTGCTAAGAGTTTTAGGGTCAACATCTAATTTCATTTCATCTGCAAAAAGTTTAAATCTAAGCAATTTAAGTTCGTCTAAAGTTACGATATTTTTTTCAAGGTCAAGCCAAAGTTTATCACTTATATTTCTATATATTTCTATACATTTCTCATAATCAAGTCTCAAACCAAATTCAGATAGGAGTCTTTTAAAAGCATGTGATTCACTCTTCTTAAAATCAAATAAAGTATCATCTGCATCAAAAAATATAAATTTATATGTTTTCATAAGTTTTATTCCTCTATAAAATAACTGCAAAAATTACTTTACTTTCGCTATTTGAATTGTTTTGCCATTTGTGTTTTGTTCCTAGAGGAACTTTAACACTATCTCCTTTGAATAGAGTGAATTCATCATCATCCATAAAAAGTTTGACTTCTCCATCCAAAACATATGCAATCTCGTCTCCATTGTGAGTAATCCTATCTACACAAGAAGAGGTATTTGGAGCTAAATCCATAATTGCAAATTCTAAATTGCTACTAGAGTCTGGAATTAAAACTTCATATACAACGTCATTGCTTCCAGGCAAAATAACTTTTTTTCTACTATCATGTCTTACTATTAAGCTTTTTTTATCTACCTCAGATACAAAAAATGTAAATAGAGGAACATTTAGAGAAGATGCTATAGACTTTAATGAATTTACAGATGGATTAGCAAGGCCTCTTTCTATTTGGCTTAATAATGATGGTGTAACATCAGCTAGTTTTGCTAAATCTCTAATACTTAAATTTTGTTTTTTTCGAACTTCAGCTATTTTTTCTCCTAAATTTAAATCATTCATATGAATATCCCTTCTTTTTCATTTTAAAAAATATTATCCTAAAATAATCAAATAAAAAGATTATACAGTATGAAATTATTATAACATACAGAATGTATTTTTGAAAAAATAATGTTCAATCTAATTGAATAAATTAAAATATAATTGACAAGTGAATACAGAATACTTAAAATATATTTAAATAAAATTAAATTAAGTAAAAAATAATTAACCTATGATAGGAGGGAGTATTATGCAAATAACAACTTTTGGAGCTATATTTGGCTTATTAGTAGCAATTATTTTAATTATAAAAAAATTTCAAGCTGTTTATAGTTTAATGTTAGGAGCATTTATTGGAGGAATAGTTGGAGGAGCAAATATAACACAAACTGTAGATTTTATGGCAACTGGGGCTATGAACATTTCACCATCAATTCTTAGAGCTTTAGCATCAGGAGTATTAGCAGGAAGTTTAATAAAAACAGGGGCAGTAGATAAAATATCAGAACAGATTGTAAAAATATTAGGAGAAAGGAGAGCTTTGCTTTCAATTGCCGCTTCAACTATGGTACTTGCTGGAGTAGGAGTAAATCTGGATGTATCTATAATAACAGTGGCGCCTATAGGATTATACATAGGTAGAAAATTAAATTATTCCAAACTATCAATACTTTTAGCAATGTTAGGAGGAGGGAAAGCAGGTAATATCATATCGCCAAATCCGAATACTATAGCAGTGGCAGGTAACTTTTCTGTTAACCTATCTAGTGTTATGATTGCTAATATAATTCCAGCAATTGTTGGAATTGTGATTACAATTATTTTAGCAAGTATGCTAACAAACAAGGGGAATAAAGTAGAATCATATGAAATCTTAGAGCAAAGAGAAAATTTACCAAGCTTATTTAAATCATTATGTGGCCCAGTTGTAGCAATATTCTTATTGTTCCTGGGGAATATATCTCCAATAGTCATAGACCCTATGATAGCTCTTCCAATAGGGGGAATAGTAACCTTAATTGCCACAGGAAATATGAACAATTCAAGAGAGTATTTAGCCTTTGGATTATCTAAAATGCAAGGTGTTTGTATATTATTACTTGGAACAGGAACTATTGCAGGAATTATACAGGTTTCTGAATTGCAACAGAGTACAATAAGTATCCTGCAATTTTTAAATATGCCACAATTTTTATTAGCACCAATTTCAGGTATACTTATGTCATTAGCAACAGCATCATCAACAGCTGGAGCTACTATAGCATCATCAACTTTTTCTGATGCTATAATAAATGGAGGTCTGTCACCAATTTCAGGAGCATCAATTGTAAATGCAGGCTCTAGTGTGTTTGAGCAATTACCACATGGCTCATTATTCCATACTAGTGCAGGCAGTATAAATATGGATATAGGAGAAAGGTTTAAATTAATTCCATATGAAGCATTAATAGGAATAGTGATGACTATAGTTTCAACATCTATCCAATTAATTTTATAATAAATACAAATATTTAATGAAAAAGTAGGATTTTGTTATTAAATATTGAATTTAATAATAAAAAGAAGATTGGAGTTTTAAAGTGAATAAAAAAAAGATAGTTATTATGGGCATTATTTATTCTTTTTTAGTGGTATTTTCACTTACAAATATGTATGTAAATACAGAATATAATCTCAATATATTTGAATATATTAAAAAATCACTACCATTTACAAAAGAAGAAAAAGAATGGTTGGAGGAACATGATAATTTGGTGTATAGTTCTGACCAAAGTTCTCCTCCTTTGAGGTATGAAGGTAAAGAAGATGGGCAGTATAAAGGAATCATTGTCGACTTAATGAATTCTTTGTCAATTCAAATTGGTAAAGACTTTTATTTTAAACCAAATACTTGGTGGAAAGAATCTTTCATAAATTCGGTAGATAATAGTATAAAATTCTTCGATTTAATTCCATCAGAAGAAAGAGCAAAAAAATTTATATTTACAGACCCAATATATACTTTAAGTGCAAATATACTAAAAAATGAGAAATCTCAAGACATAAGTAGTTATATGGATTTAAAGGGAAAGACAATTGCGATACCAGAAGGTGACTATTCTATAAACTTTTTAAAACAAAAAGTTGAAAACATAAATATAGTATTAACTCCAGATATAAAGACTGGGGTTAATCATTTAATATCAGGGAGAGTAGATGCAGTTGTAGGTGATGAACCAGTATTACGATATTATATAAGTAATTATGGACTTTCAGATAAATATGATATTTTAACCAACCCTATTTATACTAAAAAAGCTGTTCTTGCTGTACCTAAACAATATGAAGAATTGGTCAGTATTCTAAATAAAGGGATTTTTAAACTTCAAAAAAATGGAGTATATAAAGACTTAAAGAAAAAGTGGTATTTTGCATATAATGATGTTGATGATATATTGTATGAAAGGGGAATTGTGCCAAGTATTTATCTTTTTATAGGTATAATTTTAATATCAATTTATATTTTTTATAGCTATACATATTTGTTAAAGATAGAAATAAAAAGAAAAACAAAAGAAGTATTAGAAAATAAAAAGACTTTAGAAGCTACATTTAATAGTATTACAGATATAATAATGCTTATAGATGAAAATTACAAAATAGTAGAATCGAACAAAGTTCTATCTGATTTTGTGAATGAAATAAGTTACAAAAGAGAAGATTTAATTAACCTTATGAAGGGAATTATTGAAAAAACATTTTCTGAAAGCACCCATAAAACGAATGAAATTGAATTACATAATAAGATTTTAAAGATAAGTACTTTTCCTGTAGAATATAAAAAAAATAATATTGAGTATATAGTGGTTCTAATTAAGGATATAACGAAGGATAAGATAGTAGAGGCAAAGTTACTTAGGGAGAACAAGATGATATCTATAGGTCAGCTAGCTTCTGGTGTAGCACATGAGATAAGAAATCCTCTAGGGATAATAAGAAACAATTG
Source organism: Clostridioides sp. GD02404 (assembly GCF_045898275.1). Taxonomy (NCBI): domain Bacteria; kingdom Bacillati; phylum Bacillota; class Clostridia; order Peptostreptococcales; family Peptostreptococcaceae; genus Clostridioides; species Clostridioides sp. GD02404. The sequence continues at coordinate 67,593 of NZ_JBJOCA010000020.1, read as the reverse complement.
TTATCTTTTAAAAGATGATGTTACAATGGAAGAAGTAAATGACTGTGTAAAATCTATAGAAAGTAATGTAGATAGAGCAAGCAACATAATAACAAACCTGTTAAATTTCGCAAGAATATCGGATGATAATTTAGAAAATATAAATATAAGAAATTTTATTGAAAACATAGTGAAGCTTCAATATAAAATCTTGCAGTTAAAGAATGTTGAAATAAAAATAGAGTGTAATAAGAATTTAGTATGTTATATAAATGGAGAATCACTAAAACATGTATTTATAAATTTAATTTCTAATTCGGTAGATGCAATACATGAAGGTGGGCAAATTGTTATAGACTGTTATGTAGAAAACAATTATTTGTTTATAGATTTTAAAGATAATGGTGAAGGAATAAAAGAAAATGCTTTGAAGGATATATTTAATCCTTTCTATACTACAAAACCAATAGGTGAAGGGACTGGTTTAGGCTTATACATTACTTATAATGAAATTAAAAAGAATAATGGAGATATAAGTGTAAAAAGTAAATTAGGTATTGGAACTTGTTTTCATATAAAGATTCCACTAAATAAAGAGGTGACTATATAATGAAAATACTAGTAGTTGATGATGAGCTAGAGTATGGAACGGTAATGAAAAAAATTCTACAAAAGAATGGTTATATTGTAGATATAGCACTAAATGGGGAAGAAGCTATAAATATCATTAAAAAAGATAAGAATTATGACTTGGTTTTATCTGATGTTATGATGAAAAATATGGATGGGGTACAGCTATTAGACAGAATTAAATCTATTAATAAGAGTATAGAAGTTATATTAGTTACAGGATATGGAAGTATTGAAAATGCAGTTGATGCTATGAAAAGAGGTGCGCTATCTTATTTTATAAAGAGCAATCCTATTGAAAATTTATTAGAAGAAATTGAAAAGGTAAAAGCAGTGAAAGCATCAATTTCTACACAAAAGAATAATTTAGAGTTTACTTTAGAATCTAAAAATAGGAATTTCAATGATGTCATAAAAATTGCAGAAAAAGCTGCTTGTAAAGATGTTAATATATTAATTTTGGGAGAATCTGGTGTGGGGAAGGATATACTAGCCAGGTACATACATAGTATAAGTCCAAGAAGGAACGAGATATTTGTACCTGTAAATTGTTGTGCTTTTTCAGAAAATTTATTGGAGTCTGAGTTGTTTGGTCATGAAAAAGGTTCTTTTACAGGAGCCGTGGATAGTAGAAAAGGTAGGTTTGAGCTTTCAAATAAAGGAACTTTATTTTTAGATGAAATAGGAGATATACCTTTAAATGTTCAAGTAAAATTACTGAGAACACTTGAAGATAAATCTATAGAGAGAATAGGAAGTAATAAATCAATTAAAGTTGATTTTAGGTTAATTTGCGCAATGAATAAGGAACCAAAAGTAGAAATATCAAACGGAAATATAAGAGAAGATTTTTTTTATAGAATAAGTACAATCACAATAACTATACCACCATTAAGAAGTAGAAGAGAAGATTTAAATACACTTATAGAATTTTTCTTAAATAAGTATCAAAATGAACATGATAAAAAGGTATATTCAATTGATAAGGAAGTAATGGATTTTTTATTAAATTACAATTATCCTGGAAATATAAGAGAATTAAAAAATATAATAAATAGGCTTGTAGTCTTAAGTGAAGAAGGTAATTTATCAAAAGATAATTTAAATTTAATATCAAATAATGTGTATATAGATGAAAAAATAAGTATTAGACCTCTAAGAGAAATAAGAAAAGAATTTGAATGTGAGTATATTGAAAAGGTTTTATCTTTATGTGGAAATAATGTGTCAAACACAGCTAAAAAATTAGAAATTAGTAGAAGGCAATTAACTAATAAAATATCAGAATATAATATTAAGTGAGAAAAAAACTTCTCATTAAATGAGAAAAAAACTTCTCAAACTCTATTAAAAGATAAGTAGAAAAAACATACTTATCTTTTTTTATTATAATTTTAAAATTTAAGATTTACAATAATTATTGTTAAATTCAATACTTATAAAACTTAGAAATGAAAATCTCTATAACATTAATAAATATAATACACATCTTAAATAATTGGCATAGAAAATGCTTTATATATGAATAAACGTAATAATAAATACTTTTAATTGCGATTAAATATATTAAGGGGGATTTTCATATGAAGCTAGAGCTAGGGAATATATTTATAAAAAATGTTGAATTTGGAGAAAAGACGGAAGTAAAAAATGGAGTATTATATGTGAATAGTAAAGAAATAGAAAAAATAGCCTTGGAAGATGAAAGAATTGTAAATGTAAATGTTGAACTTGCAAGACCTGGTGAGTCAGTAAGAATAGCTCCAGTTAAAGATGTAATAGAACCTAGAGTTAAAATTGGAGATGACAGTAAAATATTTCCTGGAATTATAAACAAAGTAAAGACTGTAGGAAGTGGAAGAACACATGTACTTTTAGGAGCTTGTGTTGTAACTTGTGGAAATATAGTTGGATTTCAAGAAGGTGTAATTGATATGAGTGGCCCTACTGCTAAATATACACCTTTTTCAAAAACAAATAATATATGTATTGTTATAAAAGCAAAAGATGGTATAGGTACTCATGACTATGAGGAAGCAGCTAGAATTGTTGGATTGAAAATAGGTGCATATATAGGTGAAGCAGGAAGAGAAGTTGAGCCAGATGAAATAATTGTATATGAGACAAAACCATTATTAAAACAAGTAAAAGAATATCCAGACCTACCAACAGTAGCATATGTTCATATGTTACAATCACAAGGACTTTTACATGATACTTATTATTATGGAGTAGATGCTAAACAAATAGTTCCTACTTTTATGTATCCAACTGAAATAATGGATGGAGCTATAATCTCTGGAAACTGTGTAGCACCATGTGATAAGGTCACTACATTCCATCATTTAAATAATCCAGTTATACATGACTTATATAAAAGACATGGAAAAGATTTAAACTTTGTAGGTGTTATTTTGACCAATGAAAACGTATTCTTAGTTGATAAAGAGAGAAGTTCTGATATGGTGGCAAAATTAATAGAGTTTTTGGGTGTTGATGGAGTACTAGTTACAGAAGAAGGTTATGGAAATCCAGATACTGACTTAATGATGAATTGTAAAAAGTGTAGTGAAGTTGGAGCAAGTGTAGTTTTGATAACAGATGAATTTCCTGGGAAGGATGGAAAGAGTCAATCTATAGCAGATGCTACTAAAGAAGCAGATGCAGTTGTTTCTTGTGGTCAAGGGAACTTAGTGGTTCATTTTCCAGCAATGGAGAAAATTATAGGAACTTTGGAATATGTTGAAATGATGATTGGTGGGTATAAAGGGTGTTTAAATGATGATGGAAGCATGGATGCAGAACTACAAATAATAATAGCTTCAACTATAGCAAATGGTTATAATCATCTGACAGCAAGATATTATTAAATAAATGGTTGAATATAGAGTTTTGTTAGAGTAATCATTGTTCTAATTAATGTATAACTATAAAGTGTTTTGGAGGGTTAAGATATGAGTAAAATCAGAGTGGTTCATTATATAAATAATTTCTTTGCTGGTATAGGAGGAGAAGAAAAAGCAGACATTCCACCAGAGAAAAGAGAGGGAGCAGTAGGACCTGGAATGGCATTTCAAAGTCAATTTAATGATGATGCAGAAATAATTTCAACTGTAATTTGTGGAGATACGTATTTTGGAGAGAATATTGAAAGTGCAACTCAAGAACTTTTAAAAATGATAAAAGACGAAAAACCTGATTTATTTATTGCAGGGCCTGCGTTTAATGCAGGTAGATATGGAGTAGCTTGTGGAGCTATTTGTAAAGCAGTTGAAGATGAGCTAAATATTCCTGCAATTACAGGAATGTATAAAGAAAACCCTGGAGTAGACATGTTTAAGTTAGATTTACACATAATATCTACTGGAAATTCAGCAGCTAGTCTTAGAAAAGTAGTTCCAATAATGACAAAGCTAGGTCTTAAACTGGTTAGAGGAGAAGAAATAGGTTCTCCTGAAGAAGAAGGATATATAATGAGAGGAATAAGAAAAAATTTCTTCCATGAACTTAGAGGTTCTGAAAGAGCAATTGATATGTTGGTTAAAAAGATGCAGGGAGAAAACTTTGAAACTGAGTATCCAATGCCTGAGTTTGATAGGGTTACACCTATGAAGCCTATTAAGGATTTATCTAAAATAAAACTTGCACTAGTAACTTCTGGAGGGATAGTTCCGATTGATAATCCAGATAAAATTGAGTCTTCAAGTGCTACTAAGTATGGAATTTATGATTTAACAGATATGGATTCTATGTCAAATAAAGATTTTACAACTATACATGGAGGTTATGATAGAGCATATGTACTTGAAAATCCAAATTTAGTTGTTCCACTAGATGTAGTTAGGGAACTTGAAAAAGAAGGTATAATTGGAGAATTGGCAAATTATTTTGTTACTACTACAGGAACAGGAACAAGTGTTGGAAATTCCAAAAGGTTTGGGGAAGAGTTTTCAAAGAAACTTTTAGAAGATAATGTGGATGCTGTAATTTTAACATCTACATGAGGTACTTGTACTCGTTGTGGAGCAACGATGGTAAAGGAGATAGAAAGAGCTGGTATAGCAGTTGTTCATATTTGTACTGTAGTACCAATATCACTTACAATAGGGGCTAATAGGATTGTTCCAGCAGTGGGAATACCATACCCACTTGGAAATCCTAATCTAGGAGAAGAAGAAAGTAAAAAGATTAGAAAGAAGATAGTTTTAAAAGCTTTAAATGCCTTAAAAGAGGATATAGAAACTCAAACCGTATTTGAATAATAAAAATAATATAACACTTTAATTAAAATTGATATCATAAAATAGTTTTTTTAAATTATTTTATGATATCTTTTTTTATTATGCAAATTTAAATATAGTAAGAATTATTTATATATGTATAAATTAGGCTTATAAAATGATAAATTAATTTGACTTAATCTTGATACATAAATTTAAATTAGATATACTATGAAAAGTGAGGTTATTACATTTTGGAACATATATTCAACATGTTAGAACAGTTTAATTGAATAGAAAAAATTAACTTTATATAATAATTAGAATAATAACAAGAAAGAAGGTGTATATATTGATTTCAATTGCCATTTGTGATGATGAATCATACATGTTAAATCATATAAAAGAAAATGTACAATTATATATGAAGCAAAATAATCTACTGTGTAATATAGAACTTTTTGATAAAGCAGAAGATTTACTATGCAATCACGAAAAGTTTAGCATTATATTTTTAGATATACAAATGAAAGAGATTAATGGAATGCAGACAGCTAGAAAATTAAGAGCATATGGTAATGATTGCTTTATAGTTTTTGTTACAGTTTTAAATGAATTTGTATATGATGCTTTTGAAGTAGATGCTATAAATTATCTGATAAAACCATTATCTAATGAGAAACTATATAAAACCTTGGATAGGATAGTTATAAAACTTGAGAATAATGAAAATAATTATATCACAATACAAAGAGGTTATTCATATTGGCGATTGAAAATTGTAGATATTTTATATTGTGAAGTCATAAAAAGAAAGATTTACGTTCACTTAAAAAAAGAGACTATAGATTATTATGGAACCATTGATAATTTAGAGAGAAGTTTGCCAACAAACTTTTTTAGATGTCACCGTAGCTATATAATCAATTTGCAATCTGTATATGGGTATGAAAATGGTAATGCAGTTATGGAAAATGGAGACAAGATACCAGTTTCTAGACTACGCCAACAAATATTTTCAGAAGCTATGCTTGAATTTATGAAAAATAGGAGGAGATAGTATGATTAATTTATTTTCTTCTGATTTATTTTTAAAGTATAGTTTTTTATTTTCTTTTATCATATATAGACTTTTGATGGTAATATTGCAATACTATTTTCTAATTAGTTTTACAAATACTAATTCAAAACATTGGAGTTTTATTTTGTATTCGCTAGTTTCATTTCTGTTAATCATCATAGGTACATATTTTAATTTAAATAATTTATTTTCTTCACAGATTCTATTTCTTCTTATGACTTTTTTATTTGTGAATCACATCATAAAAAAATCTACAGTTTTATCTATAGTATCATCTCTATTAGTATATATAATTGAACAGTTAGTATATGGATTTACAGCTCCATTAAATTATATTATATTTCTTAGTAATGCAAATACAAATATTTATAAATTTTATATAAATGTTGGGATATCATCTTCAATTACTATTATAATAGCTGGATTTATATATTGCTATAGTGCTAAAAAATTTAATATTGAAGTTGTCAAATTTGATAAGTATTTAGCAATTTTAATAACTCCATTGTTATTTATAATATTATTTATGAGAGCATTTAAAAGTAGTTCATATATAAATATAGATACAAAACTTCAGACTGCAAAATTGTTGTTAAATACATCTTTGACTGAAGCAATACAAGCTTTTCTTTTTTCTATAATTGGAACTATATGTGTATTTTTTTCTCTATTCACCTTTAAGAAACTTATGCAATCTTTAGAAGTAGATAAAGAGAAGGAAATTATGAATCAACTAATTTATGCTCAAAAAAGCTATATTGAAGAAGCTAAGTCACGGTTATCACAAACTATATCATTTAGACATGATTTTAAGAATCATTTAGCTATTGTCAATGGATTATTGAAAAAAGGACAAATTTCAAAAGCACAAGATTATTTAAATAAACTTGAAAAAGTGACAAGTGACCTGTCTTTTTCTTGCAATACACAAAATGTTGTCATTGATGCTCTTTTTAATAATAAATTGAGTGTAGCAAAGCAATTAGGAATACAGGTGGATTGTGAAGTAATCATACCACAAGACACTAATATGAAGGATTTTGATCTATGTATAGTATTTGCAAATGCTATTGATAATGCAATTAAAGCCTGTAGGCTTGTAGATAAACAAAATAGGTATTTAAAGCTTTCTAGCAAGCTAGAAGGTGGATTTTTTTTGATAGAAATAAAGAATAGTTATAACCCAATAAATAATTATACAAGTGGCTCAGGTATAGGAATTTCAAATATAAAAGAAATTGCAAAGAAATATCAAGGAGCTATAAGTATAGATAACACATCAGATTATTTTCAAATAAGTATAATGTTAGTTATTTCATTACAACATATTGGTATTTGAGAACAATTCAGTTGAAAATAAACTTTGTAAGCAATACTATGTATTTAAATAAAAAAGTTTAACATATAGAGAAAATAGGAGGTTGCTAAAATGAAAATAGGAAATATAAGTGGTCAAGCACCAATTACAAATAGTTCAGATAATTGTCAGACTGAGATACAAAGTTTAGAACAAAAGAAAAAAGTATTGCAAGATGAAATAGAGAAAGTAAAAAGTAATAAGAGTATTGACAGTGAAATAGCCAAGTTAAAAATAGAAAGTTTAAAAAAAGAAATAGAAGAGATTGAAAATAAAATTCAAGAGCTAAAAGGAAATAAAGCACAAGAAGCAAATGGAGAACAAAATAATATTTCAGAAGTAAACAAGGACCTATTAGAGAAAGGAAAAGAACCTTTTACTAATGAAAATATAAAAACATTGTATGATGTTTTTGAGAGAAGTGATGAAGGAGAGCAATGGGATAATACATATAGTCTTGTTCAAGATGATAAAGATTCAAAAGTAAAATTTAATAGACCAATATAGTTTATTTATAAAAATATTTTTTATTTTGTACTATTAAGGAATAGTATCCATAGATATATTTATTTGCAATTAACATACCTATGGATATTTATATGTGGTTTTATAAGAGTATTATTTATGAGTCTGTATTAATAATTTTTATACTGATGTAGTATCAATTTAAGGTTATCTATACACATAAAAAAAGAGATTTTAAAATCTCTTTTTTATTCTTATATATTAATTATTTTTTAAATTTATATTCTTTGCATCGGATTTTCTAATAGCCAAATCAAATCCTCTAAATCTAATCACTATAGGGTCATTAAGAGGAGCTATCTTTTTAACTTCAACCTCAGTGCCATCTATTAATCCTAAAGCTAGAAGTCTTTTCATAAGTTTTTCATTCCCAGCTATATTGTCTATAACTCCCTTTTGTCCAAGTTTTAAATTGTAAACAGTCATTATTAACACCTCCTAATGAAAATCATTATCAAATTCTATATTTATAATATATAACAAAAATAGCAAATTGTCAATATATAACAAAAAAATAAACATACTAACTTAGTATGTTTATGAAAAATAATATACAAGGGATACTGATAACATCTAGCAAAAATCCACTTACTAGTGGAACTACCAAAAATGCTTTTGGAGAATCACCATATTTTTGTGTCAAAGAGCTCATATTTGCTAAAGCATTTGGAGTAGCCCCTATTCCATGTCCAATTAAACCACTTATTATGATGGCAGAATCAAAGTCTTTTCCAAGAATTCTAAAGCAGATAAATACTGAAAATAGGATTATAAAAATCACTTGGAAAGTTACTATTAGAAGAATAGGAGGTAATAATGTAGATAATTCAAATAAATCTATATTCATAAGTGATAAAGTCAAAAAAATTCCTAATGAAAGTTCTTTTAGAAAATTAATAAGTTTAAAATTTAATTTCAGTATATTTATTTTATCATTTAAATTTCTAAAAATAACGGCTGAGAACATACAAGTTACGACAGAAGGTAAAAGAATATTAAACATTATATAAAATATTCTACTTATGATTTCTCCTGTATTTATGCAAATAAATATGATAAGTACCTGTTCTAAAAATATAGTTGGTGTTATTGTTTGAGAGAAGTCATTATTTCTTATTTTATTTGTCTTTCTATTGTAATTAGAATTTAATAAATCTATATCTGTTGAGGGTTTTAGTTTATATTTGTTTATTAAAAATCTAGCTACAGGACAGCCTAATATACCACCTATAATAAGTCCTATTGTTGCAGCAGATAGGCCAACTCCAACCGCTCCATTTACACCAAGATTTTCTATTGTAAGTCCAAATGCAGCAGAATAACCATGACCACCTTCCATAGATACATTACCACACATAAGTCCTAAAAGAGGTTCAAGTTTTATAATCTTTGATATTGTAATAGCTAGTATATTTTGACAAAATGCAAGTACTCCACACAAAATCCAATATCTAAATAATACACTACCACCTTTTTTTATAAGATTTATGCTTATTTCAAGTCCTATTGTTGTAAAAAAGAAGGTTATAAAATTTGGCATTAAATTTCCACTTACAGATATATCTGCTAAATTAAAGTATTTAAGAAATAAGTTTAAAAAACAAAATAACAGACCTCCTATTACTGGAGCAGGTATACAGAAATTATTTAAAAAGTTAATTCTATTCTTTAATAAATTACCAATTAAAAAAAATAACATAGATAGTGTTAAGGTTTGTACCATATCAAAAGTTAAGGTAATCAAAATAAGTCCTCCTTTGTAATTTAAAATATTAATTGTATAATTTAAATTCTCATGTACTAGAATTTTATTATCAAATGTATATTAATAAATGTATATTAATAAAAATCAGTAGATATAATTAGATAATCATAAATTAAAATATTTTAAAGAGATATAATTTTTTTAGAATGAAAAACCTTAGTATATTGATATAATAGAAATAAGACTTAAAAATATGTTTAGAATGTTATTAGTAGGAGGATAAAATGTTTAAAAATTTACCTAAGATAGATTTACATTGCCATTTAGATGGAAGTGTTAGAGTAGAAACTATGTTTGACATAGCTATTAAAGAGAAAATAGATTTACCTTCAGATAATATTGATGAAATAAAAAAATTAGCAAAAGTTTCTTTTAATTGTACTTCACTTGATGAATATCTAGAAAAATTTGATTTGCCTTTAAAAGTAATGCAATCTAGGGAAAATTTAAAAAGAATTGCTTTTGAACTTTTGGAAGATGCAAGTAAAGAAAATGTAAAATACATTGAAATTAGATTTGCACCATTACTTCACACCCAAAAAGGTATGAGTATTAAAAGCATAATTGAAAGTATAATAGAAGGTATTAGAGAAGCTGAAAGTATTTATGATATAAAAGGAAATTTGATATTAGGTTGTATGAGAACTATGACTTCAAAAGAGGCATTATTAGTAATTGAAGAAGGAAAATCATTTGTAAATAAAGGTGTTGTTGCAGTAGATTTATGTGGGCCAGAGAAAGAAGGTTTTTGTAAGGAATATGAGGGGGCTTTTAAATTAGCAAGAGAATATGGATATAAAGTTACAGTACATGCAGGAGAAGCAGCAAGTGGAGAAAATGTTGTAGATGCGATAAATATTTTAAAAGCGGATAGAATTGGTCATGGTGTAAAAATTAACAAACATAAAAAGGCCTATAATTTAGTTAAAGATAAAAAAGTATTACTTGAATTATGTCCAACTAGCAATGTACAAACTAAAACAGTAGATTCTTATGAGACACATCCATTTTATAATTTTTATAAAGATAATTTACATGTAAGCATAAATACAGATAACAGGACTGTATCGGATATAAGCTTAAATTCAGAACTAAATGTTATATTTAGTACATTTAAATTAGGATTAAAAGATTATAAATTAATGTACAGAAATACAGTAGAAGCTAGTTTTGCAGATGAAAAAACTAAAAAGTATCTAAATAGCTTAATTTAACAGATTAAGCTATTTAAACTTTAAATCCATTTAATGAATCAACAAAAATATATTAGATTAGGAGAAAAAACGTGAAAAGTTATGAAGACATCTCTTATATTAAACTAGCTAAAAAAGAACTTGAAGAATGGAAGAAAAATATATTAAAGAAACCTTCCATATTTGATAAGGCATCAAAAGGTATACAAAATAAAGTTAATGGAGTATTGCCAGATAAATACCATGAAGTAATAACTTCTTCGATAAAGGGTATGACAAAGACTGTGTTGTTTGGGTACAAATACGCTACAAAACCACCAATAAGAAATATGACATTAGAAGAAAGAGAAAAATTAGTTTTAGAAAAAGCTAAAAATTACAAAACTACTGCAATGATTGAAGGAGCAGGAACAGGGGCTGGAGGAATTCTATTAGGACTTTCTGATTTTCCCCTACTTCTAGGGATTAAAATAAAATTTTTATATGATGTTGCTTCAATATATGGTTATGATGTTAAGGATTATAGAGAAAGAATTTATATATTAAGTATATTACAATTGGCTTTCTCTAGCCAACAGCATATAAATGAAACTTTTAAATTGATGAATAACTGGGATGAATATGTGAAGAGTTTACCAGAAGATATTAACGATTTTGATTGGAAGACATTTCAACAAGAATACAGAGATTATTTAGATTTAGCTAAATTTCTGCAACTAATGCCTGGAATAGGAGCATTTGTAGGATTTTATGTAAATGGAAAATTAATTGATAAACTGCATGAAACTGCTGTGTATGCTTATAGATTGAGAATTAGAGAACTTAATTTATAAGTATAACAAGAGATAAAATTGATTATACAATATATCTATATATACTTGGATTTGCATTGATAAAAACGATTATGGATAAAAGGTAAAGCATGATAGAATTTAATGTAAAGGCTTGTATTTTAATGGAAAAATTTAGTTCTTACTGTTAAAATACAAGCTAAACTATGAAGAAAAGTAATTGGGAGGAATATTTTCATGACAAATTTGCCAAAACAATTTGATAGCTTTAATGAAGCTAGACAAAAAGGATTTATAAATGCAAAGGAACTTAAAGAAAGTGGGAAAAAGATGGTTGGAGTTTTCTGTACCTTCACTCCAGTTGAAATTCCAATGGCAGCTGGTGCAACTGTAGTAGGTGTATGTGGAGTTAGTGAAGAGCCAATACCAGATGCAGAAAGAGTACTTCCAAGAAATCTTTGTCCTTTAATAAAATCAAGTTATGGGCATGCAATAACAGATACCTGTCCATATTTCTATTTTTCTGATTTATTAATAGGAGAAACTACTTGTGATGGTAAGAAAAAGATGTATGAAGAACTTGCAAAGGTTAAACCAACTTATGTAATGCATCTTCCAAATACATCAAAAGGTGAATTTGCCTATAAGCTTTGGAAGGATGAAATGATAAGATTAAAAGATGAGGTTGAGAAATCCTTAGGTGTGACTATAACAGAAGATGATATAAGAGCTGCTATAAAAGATAAAAATGAAGAAAGAGAACTTTTAAAAGAGTTTTATGCGCTTGGTAAATTGCAACCATCTGCACTTACAGGGCTTGAGCTACATAATGTTTTATATCAAGCAGGCTTCAAATTTGACCGTACGGAACTTAAGCAATCTTTAAGAAAAGTCATAGATGATATGAAAGAAAGATATGAAAAAGGAGAATGTCCAGTTAAAAAAGATAAGCCAAGAATATTAATAACAGGTTCTCCTATTGGTGGAATAAGCGAAAAAATAGTTAAGACTTTAGAAGATGCAGGAGCTTCAGTTGTGGCATATGAACTTTGTGGAGCTATTAGATCAAATGATTTGTTAGTTGATGAAGAAATAGAAGATGTTTATGATGCTTTAACACAAAAGTATATAAACATAGGATGTTCTTGTATGATGAATAATGATAATCGTATTGAATTATTAGATAGAATAATAGATGAATATAATGTTGATGCTGTAATAGATGTAGTTTTACAAGCATGTCATACATTTAATATAGAAAGTTATAGAATAAGAGAATTTGTTACAAAAGAAAAAAACAAGCCATTTATGTCTCTTGAGACTGATTATTCAAAATCAGATACTGAACAATTGAGAACTAGATTTGAAGCGTTTGTAGAGATGTTGTAGGAATACATAAAAGTAGGAGGAATTATGTTTAGTATAGGAGTAGACTCAGGGTCAGTGGCAACAAAAGGTGTATTATTCGATGGTGAAAAAATTATTAAGAAAATAATTATACCAACTGGATGGAGCCCTAAAAGTACATCTAAACAGGTCTATGAGTTGTTAAGTAGTGAAATTGATAAAAAAGATATAAAAAAAGTAGTAGGGACAGGTTATGGAAGAGGAGTAATGGATTTTGCTGATAAGAAAGTGACAGAAATAACTTGTCATACTAGAGGAGTTTATTTTTTAAATAGGAATATAAGGACTATTTTAGATGTAGGTGGTCAAGACAGTAAAGTTATAAACTTAGATAGAGATGGAAATGTATTTAATTTTATAATGAATGATAAGTGTGCTGCAGGAACTGGTAGATTCTTAGAAATTACTTCTAATCTTTTGGGGCGTGATATAGAAAGTATTGATACATTAGCTCAAGGACATAATCCAGTTAATATATCTAGTATGTGTACAGTTTTTGCTGAATCTGAAATTGTAAGTCTTTTAGCTCAAAATATTTCTACTGGAGAGGTAGCAGCAGGGATACTTAAATCTATTGCAAATAAATCTACTTCAATGCTGGCAAGAGGTGAGATAATAGATGAAGTTGCATTTACTGGAGGACTTGCAAAGAGTAAAGAATTAGTAAAAATGATAGAAGAAATACTGGACAGAAAAATTTTTATTGCAGAAGATACTCAAATAATGGGAGCTTTAGGGGCTGCTGTAATAGGGTTTAGATAAAATATATTAAAAATAAAACAAGAAAACTGGATTTATTTGGGATAAATCCAGTTTTTTATTTTATTTTGTTTATTTATAAAGGGAAACTTTGGTATAATTGATTTAAATGATTATATATTTGTAAATAATTTATATTTAATCATATATAACATTAAAGTTTTTAAAATTAGCTCGAAGTGAGGGGGAGAACGCGTGAAGAAATTTGCTTCAAAACAAGTAGCAAGATTTGTTGCACTATTTTTAATATCTATTTTAGTAATGTCAACAATTCCTGTATCAGCTGACAGTAGTAGTACATTGAATCAGATAAAAAAAGCAGAATACAGTGAAACTTATAAACAATATCTAAAAGATGCTAAAAATGGACGTACAGAAAAATATAATGGTATTATACCAAATCCATATCAACTGGAAGGTACTCAAATTCAGAGTAAAGGAAGAACCGCACCAGCATCTTATGACCCTAGAAAATTAGGTCTTATGACATCAGTAAAAAATCAAGAAAATCTAGGAATATGCTGGGATTTCGCTGCAATGGCAACTTTAGAGAGTTTCTTGAAATTAAATAACTATGGAGATTATGATTTATCAGAAGAACATCTAAGATGGTGGGCTTCAGAGGGTGAATATGGATGGACTGTAAATGACATGGATGGTGCTTTAAATTATGAAGCTATGGGCTATTTAACATCTTGGTCAGGTCCTAAATTGGAAAAAGACATTCCATACAATGGTAAAGTATCTAAAGCACAAGGAGCTACAAAGCCAACTAATATGAATACAGCTCCAACTGTTTTTAATGTAACAGATGCTGTATGTGTAAGTAATGATATAAATTCTACAAAAAATGCTATATTGCAGTATGGAGCAGTAACATCTGGTTATTATGAAGATATTAAATATCAAAGTGAAAATCAAAATGCATACTATTGTCCAACAAAAAGTTTTAATACTAATCATGCTATTTCAATTGTGGGCTGGGATGATAACTATTCTAAAGACAATTTTAATGCAAACATTAAACCATCAAAAAATGGTGCTTGGCTAATAAAAAATAGCTGGGGAGATTATAATTCTGAGAATGGATATTTCTGGATATCTTATGAAGATAAAACACTTATGTCTGATATAGATAACTTTTCAATCAAAGGTGGTCAAAAGCCAAATGATGACGAAAAAATGTATCAACATGACTATGCAAGTATTGTTCCTTTAATTTCAAACAAAATAACAGCTGCAAATGTATTTGATTTTAATAGAGGTGATGAGACTCTAAAATCTGTAATGTTCTTAACTGAGAGTATAGGGGCTAAATATGAAGTATATTATGCTCCAGTAGTAAATGGTATACCTCAAGAGAATAATATGAAAAAGTTAAAAGAAGGTACTGCACAATATTCAGGATACATAACAGTTCCAATTGATTCTTTTGATATACCAGCAGGAAAAGGAGCAATTGTAGTCAGTATAGAGGCAAAAAATGGAGAATCAACTATAGGCTCTGAATCAAATGTACCAGGATACGATACATTTAAAGCAAAAGCTAATTTAGGTGAAAGTTACGTTATAGATAGTACTGGAAAATTCTTTGATATAAATAGAGATAGCAACTTCTATCCATGTAATTTCACTATAAAAGCTGTTACAGAAAAGTCTTCTGGAGAGAGTATACCAAATGAGTCTTTAATTGGTAGTGATAGATATGAAACTGCTATCAAAGTTAGTCAAAATGGTTTTAATTCTTCAGAAAATGTAGTTTTAGTAAATGGAGGTTCAATAGTGGACGCATTAGCAGCAACTCCTTTTACGTCTGCTATCAATTCGCCAATACTATTAACACAAAAAGAAACTTTGAATTCAAAGACTAAGGCTGAGATACAAAGATTAGGTGTTAAGAAAGTATACTTAATAGGTGGAGAGAATTCTATAAGTAAAGAAATTGAACAACAATTAAAAAACTTAAACATATCAATAGAGAGAATATCAGGAAGTGATAGATATAAGACAAGTTTACTATTAGCTCAAAAACTAAATAGTATAAAAAGTGTTTCTCAAATAGCAGTTGTTAATGGAGTAAAGGGATTAGCTGATGCCATTAGTGTAGGAGCAGCTGCAGCAGAAAATAATATACCAATTATACTTGCAAATGAAAAAAGCGAATTGCAAGGAGCTGATGACTTTTTAAATTCACTAAATATAGATAAATCTTATATTATTGGAGGAACAGTATCTTTATCAAGTAATTTAGAGAGTAAATTGAAAAATCCAATTAGATTATCTGGTAGTAGTAGAGATGAAACTAATTCAAAGATAATAGATAATTTTTATAAAAAAGATACTTTAAAAAATGCATTTGTAGTTAAAAATGGAATTAAGAGTCAAAATGATTTGATAGATGGCTTGGCAGTTGGTACTCTAGGGGCTAAAACTGGTTCACCAGTAATTTTAGTTGGAGACAAATTAGCTGATAGCCAAAAAGAAGTTCTTAAAAACAAGACTTTAGAAAAAGTAACTCAAGTTGGTGGTGGAGCAAATCAAAATGCATTTAAAGAGTTAGTAAAATTAAAGAGTGCTAAATAAGATACTTAAATATTAATATGTATTAGTAATTTTTATTAATAAGAGCTGAAAATAATTATTTTAAATTATTGATAAATAAAATAATCAATAATTATAAAATTTTATTTTCAGCTTTTAATTTGCACATTATACATTTAAAAACACAAATAAAAAGGGTTATTTTATACAGAAAATTTTGCATTTTATATATAAATAACCCATATATAATTAACTTTTTATAGTGTTCTAATAGATATTATTGAGCTTAATGGTAAATATAATGTGTAAGTTTCGTTTAAAGTTGGATTAGAGTCATCTATATATCTTGAGCAAAGTGTAATTGATAAGCTGTCTGCTTCTATAATTTCACCATATAGAGGACAACTGCTAAAATAAGAATGCACTTCAACATATTTATTTAAGTTTTCTTGTACATAATCTTGAAAACGGTTCTTTGTAGTAGTAGTCATGAAATCAACTCCTTTATTTTTTATTAAAAATGAAATTTTTAAAAAGATGAATATGATTACTTCTATTAGAAACTAAGTTAAAAAATAAGCAAATAGATATGAAAATTAGAATAATATATTATTTATACTTATATTATAACACTATAGAATAAAAAATGCTATAAAAAATTCAGAATTTTCGAAGATTTTTAAGTATATTAATAAAGCTATTGACAGTTAATAAAAAAAGTATTATATTGACTGTATAAAATATTTTAGTCAAAATGGAGGAGAAAAAATGCCTAAATCATATTCTGATAAAGAAAGAGAGTATATAATAAAAAGGCTCAAGGAAGAAGCAAGTTTATGTATGGAGCAATATGGTATCAGAAAGACTACTGTTGATGAGCTTGTAAGAAGGGTAAAAATACCAAAAGGAACTTTTTATTTATTTTTTCAATCAAAAGAAGTACTCTTTTTTGAGGTACTTAGAGATATACATGATTCTATACAGAAACAGATTCTGTACGAAATAGGAAGGATAGATGAAAATATTACATGTGAGCAATTGACAGAGATATTTATGAAATTTTATAAACTAGTTGATAGTACTTCGATTTTAAATATTATGGTAAGTGGAGAACTTGAAATCTTAATGCGAAAGTTACCAGATTCGATAATGGAAGAACATTTCAAACATGATGATTTTGAAATTGGAGAGATTATATCTTATATACCAAATGCAAAAAATAAGGATATAGAAAGCTTTAGTGGCGCTTTTAGAGCAGTTTTTCTTACTATGTTATATAAACGAGAAGTTGGAAGTGATTGCTTTGAAGATGCTTTAAGGTTAATGATACATGGATTAGTTATACAACTTATAAAGTAGAGTTTAACTTTTGTTTGCTAATTGTTTTTATAGAGAATAGTTAACAAACAAAAAAAATTGTCTTTTATTGACTATATAATTAAAATGGTCAAAAAGTAGAAAGGATGGTATAAAATGATTAAGGTTGATAATTTATCATTTAGTTACACAGATAGAGATTTTTTACAAAATATTAATTTTAAAGTAGGGAAGGGGGAAATACTAGGATTCTTAGGTCCATCTGGGGCAGGAAAATCAACACTACAAAAGATTCTAATTGGCATGATAACCAATTACAAAGGAAGTGTAGTTGTTAATGGAATAGAAAGTAAAAAATGTTCAAATAAATTTTATGAAAATATAGGTGTTGATTTTGAATTTCCAAGTTTGTATGAAAAATTGACTGCAATAGAAAATCTAAAATATTTTGGTTCTTTATATTCCAAAAAATTGCTACCTATTGATGAACTATTAAAATCAGTAGGTTTAGAAAATGAAGGAAATAAAAAGATATCTGAATATTCAAAAGGGATGAAATCTAGACTAAATTTTATAAAAGCTTTATTACATAATCCAGATATTTTATTTTTGGATGAACCAACAAGTGGTCTTGACCCATCAAACAGCAAAGTTATGAAAGACATAATTTTATCAGAAAAATCTAAAGGTAAAACTATTATCTTAACAACTCATAATATGCTGGATGCAACAGAACTTTGTGATAAGGTAGCGTTTATTGTAAATGGAAAGATATCTGCATTAGATACACCACATAACCTTATCATGTCAAAAGGAGCTATAAAAATCAGATATACTTATTTTGATAATGGAGAAAAAACTTCTGAATGTTTTTTGAACAATACTAGTAATGACAAAAATTTGAATATGCTTATTAAAAAAAATAAACTTTTATCAATACATAGTAGCGAACCAACATTAAATGATATTTTCATTGAGATAACAGGGAGGAACTTACAATGAGACTAAAAAACCT
Organism: Clostridioides sp. GD02404; assembly: GCF_045898275.1. NCBI lineage: Bacteria > Bacillati > Bacillota > Clostridia > Peptostreptococcales > Peptostreptococcaceae > Clostridioides > Clostridioides sp. GD02404. Next base: position 49,013 of record NZ_JBJOCA010000020.1, on the reverse strand, counting down.
TATAGTAGGAGATATAAAGTTTCAATTTAAATATGGTTTTTATTTTTTATATATTATTTTAAGTATTATATATATTTGTGTTATCAATGTATTTCCGACTTTTATGAGAGAAAAGATAGCCATAATTATGATTTATTCTGACCCAGCAGCGATGGGATTGTTTTTTATGGGGGCTATTGTGCTTCTTGAGAAAAGTCAACGAGTTTTAAATTCTTTAACTGTATCTCCAGTAAAAGTGTCAGAATACATTTTATCAAAGGTAATTTCACTAGGAATAATATCTAGTATTGTTGCTATATTTATTGCCAGTGCAGTAAATTTAGATAACATTGTAATAGTAATTATAGGAACTTTTTTTTCTTCTGTTATATTTTCCTTACTTGGATTGATGATTGCAAGTAGAGTATCTAGCTTAAATAAGTTTATTGTTTCAACTATTCCTATTGAGATTATATGTTTTATTCCACCAATACTCAATGTATTTATTGATACAAAATCATATATAGATTTTTATCCTTTTAATGTATGTATTTCTCTTATTAGTGGGGATAAAAGTTTTATAGTAATTAATATTTTAATTTTAATATTAATGATAATAATAACTTATTTTATAACCTATTATTTTATTTGTAGTAGTTGGAAAAAGGTAGGTGGAGTAAAATTATGATAAAGATTATAAATGCTTTTAAACAAGAGTTTGGACAAGTTAAAAGAGATGCAATCCTTTTTGCAGTATGTGTTTCTCCAATACTGTGTGGAGTATTTATAAAATTTGGAATACCATTAATACAAGATATATTGTCTGATAAGCTTTACTATCAGTTAAATTTAAAGTCATATTTCTTGATGTTTGATTTGCTTATGGCTTTTATTACACCTTTTATGTTCTCCTTTGCTTCTACAATGGTCATATTAGGAGAGATTGATGACAATATTTCAAGGTATTTAATAGTAACCCCACTTGGTAAAACTGGTTATCTTATTTCAAGACTTGGAATACCAACTATTTTAGCATTTGCTATTACAGTAGTTTTATTAATGATTTTTTCTTTAACTAAAATCACTTTCTTGTCAAACATATTAATTTCTTTAATAGCTTTGTTACAAGCAACCATTACATCAATGTTGGTGATTTCTTTATCCTCAAATAAATTGGAAGGAATGGCTATTACTAAATTATCAGGTGTTTTTATAATGGGTATTTTAGCACCATTTTTTATTTTTAATAGAGTACAATATATTCTCTTTTTCTTGCCAACATTTTGGTTGTCAAAGGCGTTTAAGGAAAGTAATTATATATATGTATTTATTTCATTTTTTATATCATTAGTATGGATTTTTTTACTATTTAAAAAATTTAGTAAAAAAATAATCAAGTAAGACAATTTATAGAATGAATGTAAGGTTAACTTGACATTGAGGTTGAAAAATGTTACATTTGAAATGTAAGGTTAACATTACATGAATGGAGTATGTATGAAAAATAAAATAAAGATATTAAGAGAAAAATTAGGTTTAACACAAGAACAACTTGGCATATTAGTTGGAACGTCTAGACAGGCGATAAATGCTATAGAAACTGGTAAAAATGAACCTTCAATATGGTTGGCATATGATATTTCAAGTGTTTTTAATGAGCCAATTGAGAGTGTATTTTTATTTGAAGAAAGTGAAAGAAAATCAAGAGCACAGATAAGTAGGGGGGAACATTATGGCTCTAAGAGAGATTAGAACTTTTGATGATGAAATTTTAAGAAAAAAGAGTAAGTATGTAGAAAATGTAGATAATAAGATAAGAGAGATATTAAATGATATGGCAGAGACTATGTATAATACACCAAATGGTGGAGGACTGGCTGGATGCCAAGTAGGAGTATTAAAACGATTAGTTGTTATAGATTTAGGAGAAGGTCTTATTAAGCTTGTTAATCCTGAAATTGTTAAAGAAGAAGGAGAACAAATTGTTGTTGAAGGTTGTCTAAGTTTTCCTGAAACATGGGGAAAATTAAAAAGACCGAAAAAAGTTACAGTACAAGCTTTAAATGAGTATGGTGAAAAAATAGAAATTAAGGGTTCAGGTTTTATGGCAAAATGTCTTTGTCATGAGATAGACCATTTAAATGGTATAGTTTTTACAGATAAAATTATTGAACATGTAAAGTTATAAGATATACTTAGGATTAAATTTAGAAAATATTTTATAGTGAGGAGTTAAATTATGAGATTATGGCATAAGGATTTAATTGATGTATTACCTAAAAATCAATTAGTGAGTCAATGGAGAGAACTACTTGCTATAAAAGGTTCTATAGATAAAAAAGGTACACCAAATCATCTATTAGTTAATAAGGTCTTGGATTATAGTATAGATGAGTTTAAGTTTTATACAAGAATTATACATGATGAAATGTTAAAGAGAAATTATAAGCCTAATGAACTCAAATATATAAGTATATTAAAGTGGGAAAATAACAATTTCTCAAATGATATATCTAAGGTGCATAGTTTAAGTTTAGAGAATCTATATAATTCTTGGCACAATAAAATATATTTGAGGCAGTGCTTATATAATTTAGAAGAAAAAGCGACCTGTGGAGGAATACCCATGGATGAATGGAATATATTACTTTATAAATATGGTGAAGATTATAAATTATGGTCTGGAAATTACCTACTCTAATTAATTATTATGATTTAATATTGTGATATTATTATGTATAAAGAGGTGATTATTTGTATACTAAGGTAAAATATATTCCAATAGATTGTGAAATAGCTTGTAATAAATTAAAAAAAAGTATGCCCTATAAATGGGATTTAAATATTTATCGTGGATGCGAGCATGGATGTAAATACTGCTATGCTATTTATTCTCATAAATATATTAATTCTAATAATTATTTTGAAGAGATTTATGTGAAAACGAATATAGTAGAAAAACTTGAGAAACAACTTAGAAGCAGTAAGTGGAACAGAGAAGTAATTAATATAGGTGGTGTTACAGATAGCTATCAACCAATAGAGGAAGATTATAAAATTATGCCAGAAATATTAAATCTATTAATAAAGTATAAGACACCGGCTATTATTTCCACAAAATCGGATTTAATCTTGAGAGATTATGATTTGATTGACAAATTATCTAGGATTACATACATAAACATAGCATCTACAATCACAACAGTAAATAAAGATATACAAAAACTTATTGAACCAAATGGTGTAGATTCAATGAGAAGGTTTAATATGTTAAAAGAGTTCAGAAAAACTAACGCATCAGTTGGATTGCATATTATGCCAATTATACCGTATATCACAGATGATTTTGAGAATATAAATTCTTTATTTACATATGCAAGAGAATGTAATGTACATTACGTTTTGCCTGGGATATTGTACTTACGAGGGCTAACTAGAGGTGTCTTTTTTGACTTTGTTAAAAAAGAGTTTCCTGAATTATTTAATAAATTATCAATACTATATAGTACAGGCTCATCTAATAGAGAGTATAAAAATCAATTGTATAAAATGGTCAATGAACTTAGAAACAAACATTATTTATCAAGTAGTTACTCTAAGGTAATGAATGAAAAATTAAAAAAAACACAAGATGTACAGTTATCTTTTTTTGATTAATTTCAGATATAAAAAATATTTTTAGAGAAATGATTGTGAAATGTTTAAATTAAATCTTATTGACAAATATAAACACTAAATATATAATTAATTCATAAAATAAAAATATGAAAGGATGATGTTGTTCGGTGATACTTGATATCATAAAATCGTTGATATAAGTATTTCTGGAAAAGAGTGAATAAAATCAAATTTAATAAGCAAACAAAGTTAAACTACAGTTTTATTGTTGTGCTTAAAAATATTTGGTTCTATTTTACTCTTATTTAAACTCATCTTTTTGAAGTTAAACCACAGAGTAAACTCTGTGGTTTTTTTATTTTAAAAATAAAAATTTTAAGGAGTGGTATGTTTTGTTAAACAAATTATGTATGTATTTAGAAAGACCAGAGCTTTACAAAAGAAGTGAAATTAATTTTTGGAATGACGAGTACATTTCAAAACAATTATTAAAAGCTCATTTAGATGTTGACTTTGAAGGAGCAAGTAGAAATTTTAACTTTATTGAGGATTCTGTAAATTGGATAGCTACAGTTGCAAGTCCAAAAGATTATCCTAAATTAATTGATTTAGGATGTGGCCCAGGATTATATGCAGAGAGATTTGCGCAAAAAGGATATAAGGTAACCGGAATTGATTTCTCAAAACGTTCTATTAAATATGCACAAAATAGAAATAAAGAAACGAATTTAAATATAAACTATTTATTTCAAAGTTATTTAAGTATGAATTACAATGAAGAATTTGATTTAGCTACTTTAATTTATTGTGATTATGGAGCTTTATCAACTGAAGACAGAAGATTGTTAATGGAAAAAATTTATAAAAGTTTAAAACCTGGAGGAAAATTGATATTAGATGTATTTACAATAAATAAATACAATGATTTTGAAGAGATTAAGAGCTGGGAAATAAATGAAGATGGAGGATTTTGGAGTAGCGAAAGATATATGTGTATACAAGATAATTGTAAATACAGTGATTATAATACACTTGAGCAAACCCTTGTGATGACAGAAAAACATGAAAATGTATTTTATATTTGGAATCACTATTTTTCAAAAGAAAGTTTCTTATTAGAAATTCAAGATATTGGATTTAAATCTGTTGAGTTTTTTAGTAATGTTAAAGGTGAGGCATATTCTGATGATAGTATGACTATGGGATTAGTTTTACAGAAATAATAAATATTTCTAAATGGATAAATAAAAACTTGAAACCGATAATAATAAAATAATATAAGAAAAACACATATATTGAAAAATGGGAATTTTTATGTTACTTTTAATACATTATAAATTTACTTATACAAAAGTAAGAGTTAATATTTAGATTGTTATTTCTATATAAAATTTATTTAGATATCTTTTAAAACAATTAATGCTATTAAAAGTAACATATATCTCAAAAGAGCTAAAAAGGATGTGATATTGATGTTAGAGGTTCAAGGAAAGTGTAATAAAGCAAAAATATTTACAGATAATGTAGATAGTACAACTATAAGTCAGATAATAGAATTATGTAATCAGGAGTTTACAGCTAAGTCTAAGATAAGAATAATGCCAGATTGCCACGCAGGTGCTGGTTGTGTAATAGGTACTGTCATGACAATACAAGATAAAATTGTTCCAAATCTTGTTGGAGTTGACATAGGTTGTGGTGTTTTATGTGCAAATCTAGGTAAAATAGATTTGGATTTTAAAAAAATAGATGATTTCATAAGAGAGAAAATACCGCATGGATTTAATATAAATAAATATAGTAAGGCAAATTACAAAAAAGAAATAGAATCATTATACTGTTTAAAAGATATAGGAAAAGCAACTGAGGAATATAACAGGGCAATTGGGAGTCTTGGAGGAGGAAATCATTTCATTGAGTTAGATGAAGATAATGAAAAAAATAAGTATTTAATAATACACTCAGGTAGTAGGAATCTTGGAAATAGAGTAGCAAAATGCTATCAAAAAAAAGCTTATGATTATTATATCAGAGCCAACAATGAATTTGAAGACGATAGTAAAAGACTTATAGAGAAGTATAAAAAGGAAAATAGAGAAGATGAGATTCAAGATGCATTGATTAGGCTTAAAAAAGAGCATAACTTTACTCCTAAAATACCAAAAGATTTATGTTATTTAGAAGGAAGACTAATGGATGATTATCTTCATGATATGGATATTATACAGAGATATGCTGAATTAAACAGAGATACAATGGCCAAAAGAATAATTGAAGAATGCATAGGTCTTAAATTTAATGATTTAGAACATTTTCAAACTATACATAATTATATAGAAATTGAAAACAAGATATTAAGAAAAGGAGCTATAGCAGCATATGAAGGTAGAAAATTACTAATTCCTATAAACATGAGAGATGGTGTTATATTGGGAGTAGGCAAAGGCAATTTAGATTGGGTTAATTCTGCCCCTCATGGTGCAGGACGCATACTTTCAAGAGGAGAAGCTAAAAGAAATATAAATATGAAAGATTATGAAGAATCTATGAAAAATATATTTACAACAAGTGTAAATATTAAGACTATTGACGAAGCACCTCAAGCATACAAACCAATTGATGAGATTGTAGAAAATATAAGAGATACGGTTGACATAATTAATATATTGAAACCTATTTATAATTTTAAATCAAATTAATAATTGTAGGAGTAAATCAATGTTAGGAATATATTTTAGTGGAACAGGTAATTCAAAATACTGTGTAGAAAAATTTTTACAAGAATACGATACAACAGCAAATTCTTATTCTATTGAAGATAGTGAACTTTTAAAATACATCCACAATCATGAGGACATTGTTTTGGGTTATCCTGTACAATATAGTAATGTACCTAAAATATTAAAAGATTTTATAATCAATAATTCATCCTTGTGGGATGGGAAACGTATTTTTATTATTGCCACTATGGCTCTGTTTAGTGGAGATGGTTCTGGTGTTTTATCTAGAATATTTAAAAAATATGGAGCTACTACTGTTGGTGGGCTACACATAAAGATGCCAGATAGTATAGGGGATGAAAAGGTATTAAAACATTCTTTGGATTACAATAGAAATTTAGTAATAAAAGCAGAAAATAAAATAAAGAAAGCTAGTAAAGATTTGAAGTATGGGATACCACCAAAAGATGGATTAGGTTTTTTGTGTCATATTGTAAGACTATTTGGACAAAGACTATATTTTATTAATAAAATGAATCGATATACAGATAAACTAAAAATAAATGATGATAAATGTATCATATGTGGTAAATGTATTGATTTATGTCCAATGAATAATTTAGTAATTAAAAATGAGATGGTTGTTTCCAATAGTCAGTGTACAATGTGTTATCGGTGTGTAAATAATTGTCCTAAGCAAGCAATCACATTATTAGGTAAAATGGTTGTTGAACAGAGTAATATTGAGAAATACATATAAGAAAATTGAAATTAGGAAGTGAGTATAAGGAATGGAATACTACATAGTTGATGCATTTACAAGTAAATTATTTAAAGGAAATCCTGCTGGAGTTTGTGTACTTGATAAGAGGTTGCCTTTGGAATTAATGCAGAAAATAGCAGAAGAAAACAATCTTCCAGAAACTGCATTTATAGTCAAAGATAAGGAAAATTATGAATTACGATGGTTTACTCCTAAAGCAGAAATTGATTTATGTGGGCATGCAACTTTGGCAGCAGCTTATATAATATCAAATTTTATTGATAGTAATATTCAAAAAATAGAGTTTGTTACTCAAAGTGGAAATCTTAAAGTTACACGAAATAGGAATCTATATGAGTTGACATTTCCAAAACTAATGCCTACTGAAATAGAATTATCACCACAACAAATTGATTTGATAGGTTGTATACCAAGTGCTATTTACTCTTCAAGGGATTTAATTTTATTACTAAATAGTGAACAAGAAGTTATAAATTATGTACCTAATTATGCAAATTTGCGTAAATTGACAGATTGGTTAGGTATAATAATTACAGCACAAGGGAGTAATACAGATTTTGTTTCAAGATATTTTTGTCCAGAATTAGATTCAGAGGACCCTGTAACTGGTTCATCTCATTGTAATTTAATTCCATATTGGGCTGAAAGATTAGGAAAAAATAAAATGGTAGCAACACAACTGTCTAATCGAGGTGGTATAATTCAGTGTGAATTATTAGAAGATAATACTGTGAGAATTTCTGGTGAAGCAGTTTTATTTATGCAGGGAACAATAAAAATCGATACTTAGAAATTAATTGATATCAACATTGACAATGATTATCAAAAAAGATAATATTTAATTTATAAAGATAAAAACACAGTCTGGTTGGTAGTCCAGACGCAGCAATTGCTGTCAGTAACCTGCCTCCTTGGTTGTCCGTTCTTTAGAAAGTAACTAAATAGGAGGAACTAGCAATGGACAAAGTTAGTGGAAAATTGACAGTTTTATTTGAAGAGCCATTTTGGATAGGTGTATTTGAAAGACAAGATGGTAAGAAATATGAAGCATGTAGAGTAGTTTTTGGAGCAGAACCTAAAGAGGTAGAAGTATATGAATTTATACTTGAAAGATTTTTCTCATTAGATTTTGGTAGTATTAAGTTAGAAAAGAATATAACAAAAGACAAAGTTGGATACAAAAGAATGCAGAGAAAAGTAAAAAAGGAACAAGAAAAAGAAACTATAGGAACTAAGGCTCAAAATGCCCTTAAGCATCAATATGAAGAAAGAAAGCAGGATAAAAAAATTCTAGCTAAAGATAGGAAAGAAGAAGAAAAAGAAAGACTTTTCAATTTGAAACAAGAAAAGAGAAAAGCCAAACATAAAGGTCATTAATTTTAATTAGATGTCTTTTTATGAATTGCTAGAAAAAGGTGTATGAAATCAAAAGTTTCATACACCTTAATTTATTGGAAAAATAAAGTTTTGTATTTCAATTACTTTAAAATATAAAAATATATTAATAATAATTGTAGGAATATTATAAATGGTATCCCAAACGTAAATTTAATATGCTTAGTTTTATGTCTAAAAGAATACATACCAGTTATAGAACCTATACTGCCTCCAATTACAGCCATAGAAATAAGAGTGGCTTCTTTTATTCTCCATTCATTTTTAATTGCTCTTTTTTTATCTATATACATTGAAAAGAAAGCAATAAAATTAATAACTATAAAATATATCAAAATAAAATTTTTCATAATCTAACCTCCATAAAAATATATTATACATTATAAAGTAAGAGTTCTGTTTTTGAAAGTTAAATTTGCAATTAGTACATATAAGATATTTGGAAAGATTAAATATAACATTAATTGGAAAATTTAAAAAACTTAAACAATTGATAAATAGGGGGTATATTTATAAGACATAAAGTGATAAAATTTACTTAGAAAATAATGTAAATAACAGGAGGATAAGACAAAATGAAATTTATAGTAGAAAAAGAAGTCTTTGATAAATTAGAAAATGTATGTTTTGGGGTAGTAGTAGCAAAAGGGATAGATAATACTAAAGAAATTGAAAGAATAAGTAATCTTTTAGATATAAGTATAGATAGAGTAGAAGATTACTTTAAAGATAAAAAAGTGAAAGAATCAGAAGAAATCATACCATATAGAGAAGCCTTTAGAAGCTTGGGAATGAACCCAAACAAATTTATGAGTTCAATAGAAGCAATGACAACAAGAGTTGCTAAGAATAAGAAACTTCCTCATATAAATCCTATTGTAGATTTAGGAAATTCTATTTCTTTAAAATATTTACTTCCAATGGGTGCGCATGATATGGATTTTAGAAATGATGATGTATATGTTAGATTTTCAAAAGAAGGGGATAAATTTGTTCCATTTGGAGAAACTGATGTTGAGTTAATGGAAGAGGGAGAATTAATCTATTCTGTTGGAGATATGGTAAAAACTAGAAGATGGATATGGAGACAAGGAGAGGAAGGAAAAATAACTAATAGTTCAAAAAATATATTTTTCCCTATAGATGGTTTCACTGATGCTAATTTGGATAAAGTAATGAGTGCAAGAGAAGAATTAGCGAAGTTATTAAAAGAAATCTTTGATTGTGAGATTAAAGTAGGTTTTGTAGATAAAGATAATCCAGAAATGGAAATATAATAAGGTAAATATTTATTAAGGCATCATATTTATATTTGCTTGATGGTATTAAAAAAGAAAGGTCGTAGTAAATTTGAAAAAAACTATAATAAATAATGTAAATCCATTGATTGAAAATAAGTTTATAGGACTTTTTGAAATTGAGTATAAGAATAAATTGAATGAAGATAAGGTTTGGATGGTAGCGTCAAGAAAAAGTCATGAAGAACTAAAACACATTTATTTGAAAAATGAAGAAGATAGTGCAGATGCAGTTGTAATAGTGGGACTTCATAAAAGTAGTGGAAAACTGATTTTGATAAAACAATTTAGAGTACCTATCAATGACTATATATATGAATTACCAGCAGGGCTTGTTGATGAAGGTGAATCTATAGAGACTTCTGTTGAAAGAGAACTTAGAGAAGAAACAGGACTTACTCTTTTAGAAATCAAAAAAGATAAAAGTAAAGATAAAGTATACTTATCTCCTGGAATGAGTGATGAATCTGTTGCATTTATCTATTGTATATGTGACGGAGAGATAACAGATGAATTTTTAGAACCTGATGAAGACATTGAAGCTTTTTTAATCTCGCAAGAAGAAGCCAAAGAGATTCTAGCAAGTAATCATAAAATAGATACAAAAGCATTTTTAATTTTACAGATGTTTGTAAGTTTAGGAACAAAATTATTTGAATAGTTATAGAAAAGAGATTATAGATATGATTAAAGTTTATTTTAGTTATAGAAATTATAATCTCTTTTTTGTGTATTAAAGTTTAAAAGTTGATATATTTTTGGGCTAAATAATAATTTATCTGTTTTTTATTATTTTAAATTAAAAAAGAGTATCTAATATAGTATATTTTATGAATAAGTATAGTTTAAAAATTCAAAAAAAAGATGGCGAAATATGTCCCAAGGGACATTGAGTAAAATAAATGACTTCAGACCTCGCATGATAAAAAGTATATACTAAATGAGGGTCAAAACAGATAAAAATGATACACTAATTCTCTTTTGATAATAAAAAAACATAGAATTTAATTATTTAATCAAGAAAAAGTATTGAACAAATGATTTGTTTAGTGTACAATAATCATGTAAAAACATAGTAATGGAGGGAGACATTTCATAATGAAAATTAAGGTAGGAATGAACGGATTTGGAAGAATAGGAAGAGCTGTATTAAGAATAGCTCAAGAAGAATTAGGAGATAATATAGAAATTGTAGCCATAAATGCAAGAGCAACAACAGAATCTTTGGCACATTTATTTACATATGATTCATGCTATGGAACTTTTAGAGGTGAAGTAGAAGCAAAAGATGAAGATACTTTAGTAGTAAATTCTAAGGAAATAAAAATATTAAGATATAATGACCCAGAAGAATTACCATGGAAGGAACTTGGAGTTGATATAGTAATAGAATCAACAGGATTGTTTACACAAAGAGAAAAGGCAGAAAAGCATATTAAAGCAGGAGCAAAAAAAGTAATCATAACAGCTCCAGGAAAAAATGAAGATATAACTATAGTTATTGGAGTTAATGAAGAACAATATGATAATGAAAAGCACAATATAATTTCAAATGCATCTTGTACTACAAATTGCCTAGCACCATTTGCTAAAGTATTGGACGAAAAATTTGGTATAGTAAAAGGCTTAATGACTACAGTACATTCATATACTAACGATCAAAGAATATTAGATAAGAGCCATAAAGACTTGAGAAGAGCAAGAGCAGCGGCTGAATCTATAATACCTACCACTACAGGAGCAGCAAAAGCTGTGTCAAGAGTATTACCACAATTAGAAGGAAAATTAAATGGTTTTTCACTTAGAGTGCCAACACCAACAGTTTCACTTGTTGATTTAGTGTGTGAACTTAAAGAAAACGTTACAGTTGAAGAAGTAAACTCTGCATTAAAAGATGCTGCTGAAGGAGAATTAAAAGGAGTTCTAGGATATTGTGACAAACCACTTGTTTCTATAGACTTTAGAGGAGATTCTAGATCATCTATTATAGATGCTCTATCCACAATGGCTATAGAAGACAATATGGTTAAAGTAGTGTCATGGTACGATAATGAATGGGGATATTCATCAAGAACAGTTGATTTAGTAAAATATATAGCTGAAAAATTACAATAATACATAACTTTTTTAAAAAAAATTTAAAAAAAATTCCATAAAATTATCAAAAAAGATTATGAAAAATATTGAAGGAAAAATTTTTTCATAATCTTTTTTGTTTACTATAAAAGATACAAGTTACAACTTATAGGTGGATATTAGGTCGTTAGAGTAACCTGTGTATAATTAGTAAGGAATCATACTTTTTCTAAAATGAAGGATAAGATGTCGAAAGCTTGCATAAATCTGAAAAATTTTTATTATTAAAATACTGATTTTCATTTTAATTATGATAAAAAAATGACAAATAAAGTTGCAAACAGTAATATTTATAAGTATAATTAAAAAAGAGAAAAGGTTTTGTTAAACTTTACAACAAAAGAAAAAGAAGGGATGATTCAAAATGGAGAAGTTAACAGACAGGAGACAGGTTAAGGCAGTAAGCATGGAAACTTTTGTTTTCTTAATATTACTAGTAGTTGGTTTTGGATATGTTGGTAGTATTATGGGAGCTGGAATGATGTTCAAAGTAATAATGAGTACAGCACATGCTTTACTATTAGAGACAGTTTTCTTAATTATGGCTATGGCAGTTCTTGCAGGCGCATTAAGCGCACTACTTTCAGAGTTTGGAGTAATAGCATTAATTAATAAAATTTTCGCTATATTTATGAAGCCTTTGTATGGATTGCCTGGTGCTAGTATAGCAGGAGCTATAACAACTTATTTATCAGATAATCCAGCTATTATACCTTTTGCTAAAGATAAAACATTCACACAGTACTTTAAAAAATATCAAGTTCCAGCATTATGTAACTTAGGAACAGCTTTTGGTATGGGACTTATCTTAACAACATTTATGATTTCACAAGGTACAGAATATGTACTTCCAGCATTAATTGGTAATTTAGGTGCTGTTATAGGTAGTATAGTAAGTGTTAGAATAATGTTGACATTTACTAAGAAATTTTATAAATACAATCCAGAGGAAGATAAAGCAACAGGGTCACTAGAGAAAAAATCTGAATTTAGAGAAGTCAGAGAAGGAAATGTGTTCCAAAGAGCTTTAGATGCAATTCTTGAGGGTGGTAAAATGGGAGTAGATATGGGAATGGCTATAATCCCAGGTGTCCTAGTAGTATGTACATTAGTCATGCTATTAACTTTTGGACCATCTACAGACCCTGTTACAGGCCAAGAGGTTTATACAGGAGCTGCATATGAAGGAATAAGATTACTTCCAGTTATTGGAGATAAACTTGGATTTATATTAGAACCATTGTTTGGATTTACATCACCAGAAGCAATAGCTTTCCCTATAACTTCACTGGGAGCTGTTGGAGCAGCAATGTCTTTAGTTCCAGAGTTTATAAAATCAGGAGCTATAACTCCTAATGATATAGCAGTGTTTACAGCTATGGGGATGTGTTGGAGTGGATATTTAAGTACACATATTGGTATGATGGATGCATTAAATGCTAGACAATTAGCAGGTAAAGCTATTCTTTCTCATACAATAGGTGGTTTATGTGCAGGAGCAGCAGCCCACTTCATATTTATGCTCGTAGGATAAGTATAGCTAATAAAATATAGTATATAAGAAATGGTTGTTAGTGTACAAGAAGAATTTGTACGCTAGCAACCATTTTTTGATGAGTGAAGATAATATATAAATATTAAGTAGATATTAGAGTTACGTTATATTTATGTAAAAAGTAACAAAAATCTGTAGAAATTTATGACAAAATTTAGTACACTAACTATATGTTCTTATTTAAAATTTAAGGTTAGGATTGGGAATTACCTAGTAGAGTAAGCTTGATTAATAAAATAATCATAAAATAAAAATATTAGTCATAAAGATTATAGAATAACTTACTTAAAATAAAGCCATAGAACTTACAAAAATTAAAAAAAGCATATAAGTATGGAGGGATACAATGGATGAATTATTTCATATAGGAATTGATGTAGGTTCTACAACGGTGAAGGTTGTGGTACTTAATAATAGTAATAATATAGTTCATAAAGAATATAGAAGACATTATTCTGATGTGAAAAAATCAGTTAAAGAAGTACTAAATGGTATATATGAAAAATTGGGAAATATAAATACTAAGATTGTAATAACTGGTTCAGGTGGAATTGGAATATCTAAAAAACTAGAAGTAAAATTTGTTCAGGAAGTTATATCTAGTACAAAAGCAATAGAATATTTCCATCCTGAAACTGATGTTGTCATAGAACTTGGAGGTGAAGATGCAAAAATAACATATCTGAGTGGAGGAATAGACCAAAGAATGAATGGGATATGTGCAGGTGGTACAGGAGCATTTATAGACCAGATGGCGTCACTTTTAAAGACAGATGCTAGTGGATTAAACGAGCTAGCAAAAGAGTACAATGTTATATATCCAATAGCTTCAAGATGTGGTGTTTTTGCTAAAACAGATATTCAACCTCTCATAAATGATGGAGCTAAGCAAACTGATATCGCCATGAGTATCTTTAATGCTGTTGTCGTACAAACTGTAAGTGTTCTTTCTTGTGGAAGAAAAATAGAAGGGAATGTAGCATTTTTAGGCGGTCCATTGTACTTTTTATCTGAGCTTAGAGAAGCATTTAAAAGAGTATTAGATTTAAAAGATGAAAATATAATTTTTCCAGAAGATGCACAACTTTATATCGCTATTGGAGCGGGATTATTATCAGTAGATGAAGATAGTATAAATTTAGAGTTTCTAATAGAAAAGCTAGATAGTATAGAGAATATCGAAGATGGAGAAGTAAATTTATTAGAACCATTATTTAGAGATAAAAACGAATATGAAGAGTTTTCAAGAAGACATGAAAAAGAAAAAATAAACTATGTAGATATAAATTCAATCAAAGGTAATTGTTATTTAGGAATTGATGCAGGTTCCACTACTACTAAAGCAGCTCTTATTGATGAAGAAGGAAGACTTGTATATTCTTATTATAATAGTAATGAAGGAAATCCATTAAAAACTACTATTAAAGTTATAAATGAAATATATGATATATTGCCAAAGGACATTAATATACTGAGCTCAACTGTAACTGGATATGGAGAAGGTCTTATTAAAAAAGCATTAAAAATTGATAATGGAGAAATAGAAACTATAGCACATTATAAAGCTGCTAAATTTTTCAATAAAGATGTAGATTTTATACTTGATATTGGTGGCCAAGACATGAAGTGCCTAAAAATAAAAGATGGAGTAATTGACAATATAATATTAAATGAAGCTTGTTCTTCAGGTTGTGGCTCATTTTTAGAAACATTTGCAACTTCTCTATCTATGACAATAGAAGAATTTGCACATGAAGGGATTTATTCTCAAAATCCTGTAGACTTAGGTTCAAGATGTACTGTGTTTATGAATTCTAGAGTAAAACAGTCTCAAAAAGAAGGAGCAAGTATTGGGGATATATCAGCAGGGTTATCTTATTCTGTAATAAAAAATGCTTTGTTTAAAGTAATAAAAATTAGAGATTTAAATGAAATTGGTAGCAATATTGTTGTACAAGGTGGAACATTTTATAATGATTTGGTGCTTAGAAGCTTTGAAAAATTAATTGAAAAAAATGTAATTAGACCTAATATTTCAGGCATTATGGGAGCTTTTGGTTCAGCACTTATAGCAAAAGAAAAGTATGAAAGTGGCTATCAAACATCTTTATTATCTAAGGAAGAATTGAATAATATAAAGCTAGAATCGAGTGTAACTAGATGTAAAGGATGCTCAAATCATTGTCTTCTTACTATAAATAAATTTTCTGATAATGAAATTTTTATTTCAGGAAATAGATGTGAGAAAGGCGAAGCTATCTATGGCGATAAAAAAATAGGACTAGAAAAGAAAAAACCAATAAATTTATTTAAGTACAAATATGATAGGATTTTTAGATATAAACCACTGGAAAAAGAAGAAGCAAAAAATGGAGAGATTGGGATACCAAGAGTATTAAATATGTATGAAGATTATCCATTTTGGTTTACTTTTTTCAATAATATGGGATTTAGAGTTGTACTTTCAGATAGGTCATCAAAACGATTATATGAAACTGGTATAACTAGTATTGCTTCTGAAACAGTTTGCTATCCAGGAAAATTAGTTCATGGACATATAGAAAACTTAATTGCAAAGGGCATAAAAAATATATTTTATCCAAGCGTAACCAATGAAAATAAAGAGGATTCAAGCGCTGATAATTATTATAATTGTCCTGTTGTAATATCATATTCTGAAGTAATAAAAAATAATGTGGAAAATATAAGAAATAAGAACATAAACTATATAAATCCATTTATAAGTCTAAATGACAAAGAAAAATTGAAAAAAAGACTTTATGAAGAATTATCAAAAAGTTTTTCAGGTATAAAGATAACTAAAGAAGAAATTAATAATGCAGTTGATAAAGCCACTGATGAACAAAATTCCTTTAAAATGGAAATACAGGCTGCAGGAGAAAGAGCGCTTAAAGAAATAAAAGAAAGAGATATGAAGGGGATTGTGTTATGTGGGAGACCATATCATATAGACCCAGAAATAAATCATGGTATGCCAGAACTTATAAACTCATTAGATATGGCAGTACTTACTGAAGATTCAATATGCCACCTAGCAAATATACAAAGACCTCTTAGAGTTGTAGACCAATGGGTATATCATTCAAGATTGTATAAAGCAGCAAGCTTTGTGAAAGATAAAAATTATTTAGAATTGGTTCAACTTAATTCATTTGGATGTGGATTGGATGCAGTAACCACAGACCAAGTTCAGGAAATACTTAATGAAAAATCAAAGATATATACTATCATAAAGATTGATGAAGGCAACAATTTAGGTGCTGCTAAAATAAGAATGAGGTCTTTAAAAGCAGCCATGTTTGAAAGAGAAAGCAAAAATATAGATGTTAAAAATATAAAGATAAATAGGATACAATATGCTAAAAATAATCAAATAACGAACAAACATACTATATTAGCTCCACAAATGTCTCCAATACATTTTCAATTTCTTGAAAAGGCTGTGAATTTAAGTGGTTATAATATAGAGGTTTTAAAAGATACAGATAGCAATGTAATTGAAGAGGGACTAAGATATGTAAATAATGATGCTTGTTATCCAGCTATAATAGTTGTGGGTCAATTAATAACAGCATTAAAATCTGGTAAATATGATTTAAATAACACCTCTGTTACTATAACTCAGACTGGTGGAGGTTGTAGAGCTACAAATTATATTGGATTCTTGAGAAAAGCTATGTATGATGCTGGATTTAAAGATGTCCCTGTAATAGCACTTAGTGTAAATGGAATAGAAGATAGCGGAATAATGGATAATATCTCACTAAAATTAATCAATAGACTTTTTATGGCAGTTGTATATGGAGATTTATTGATGAAGGTACTTTATAGGGTGAGACCATATGAAAAGGTAACTGGAAGTGCAAATGCTCTATATGAGAAATGGGTTGATTTATGTAAAACTTCTCTTGTCAAAGCAAAGATTTCTGTATTTACTAAAAATATAAAAGATATAGTAAAGGAATTTGATAACTTAGAGATACTTGATGTAAAAAAACCAAAAGTAGGTTTAGTAGGAGAAATTTTAGTGAAATTCCATCCAATCGCAAATAATAATTTAGTAGATATATTGGAGCGAGAAGGTGCCGAAGCAGTTGTTCCAGACCTTACAAATTTCTTCTTAAGTTGTGCATTTAATACTATTTATAAACATACTCATTTGGAGGGAAGTAGAAAGAGTAGAATTATAGGAGAAGCATTTATATACATAACTGGAATATACCAAAGGGTGTATAAGAAGGCACTTGATAAGAGTAAAAGATTTTATGCACCAGGGAACATAAAGACTGTTGCTAAAAATACAGAACCAGTAGTGTCATTAGGTAATCAAACTGGAGAAGGTTGGCTTTTAACTGGAGAGATGGTTGAGCTTTTAAATGAAGGTGTAGAAAATATTATTTGTATGCAACCTTTTGGATGTTTGCCTAATCATATAATTGGTAAAGGTTCTATAAAAGAATTAAAAAGATTGTATAAAAATGCAAATATAATACCTATTGATTATGACCCTTCTGCAAGTGAGGTAAATCAGCTTAACAGGATAAAACTTATGCTTTCTAAAGCTTTCAAAAATATATAAAATTGATGTTTTGATATATTAAAAGTTAATAAATTAAAAAAATATTATATATTAAGCAGTTATAAAAGAAGAGTTATCCTATTTTTTAGGGTAACTCTTTATTAGTTAAAAAATTATATGTATACTAGAGTAAAGGGGGAAAGTTATATGAATCTAGTATATGATGTTTATCAATCTAAAATAGGAAATTTGTACATATTAAGTGAAGATGGTTTTATAGTCAGCATAGATATAGGAGATGAAAAGTTTAATAAATTAAAAGATGAATATATCAAAAAAGGAATTGACATAAAAAGAAGCAAGGAAGATTTAAAAGAAGCTATAAATCAGATAGATGATTATTTTAAGGGAAAAAGAAAGGCATTTGATTTAGATATTCGTATTGAAGGGACTGAGTTTCAAAAATCAGTTTATAGGGAAATGTTAAAAATACCATATGGAGAGACCTTGTATTATTCAGAGATAGCACAAAATATAAATAATCCAAAATCGGTGAGAGCAATAGGACAAGCAAGTAAAAGTAATAAAATTCCAATAATAATACCTTGCCATAGAGTGGTTGGTAAAAATAATATTGGTGGATATATGGGAAATCATTCTGATTTGAAAGAGATACTATTAAACTTAGAAAAAAGTATATAATCTAGAAAAAAGTGTTTTTGTTGTTAAAATTTGATATAATAATGGTAAAAAGAAGTATTTTTTACAAAAATATCAAAAAAATATTTTAATTTATAAATACGAGGGGGAATTTTAATGTGTAATAAAGTTATAGCATCAAAATATCATGAAAAAGGTTTTAATTGTGCAGAATCAGTTATAAAAGCATATAATGAGGAATTTAATACAGATATACCAGTTTGTTTAGGAAGTGGACTAGGTTCAGGTTGTGGAGTTGCTAGTTTATGTGGTGCAGTAAATGCCTCAAATATAATAATTGGATATGTAAAAGGCAGAAATCATGAAGATGAAAGTACTAAAGCTAAAGTGTATGCTAAAGATTTGACTACAACAGTAAGAAAAGAGTATGGCTCAGAACTATGTATAGACTTAAAAAAAGATTTAGTTGCATGTAGAGAGATAATGGATTTTGCATATGATAGTCTAAAGGAAACTTTAAAAAAAGAATTATAAAAAAATAAGCTATCAAGTATAAATTATTTGATAGCTTATTTTTTTAGCCTATAATCAATAAGTTTATAATATTTTATGATTACTATTTGTAAATAAATAGTAAGTGATTTTAGTAGAATTTTAGAATTTTTTTTAATATAGACATTTATTTATATCCATTTGTTATACTTTGTTTAAATAGATGTTTGTTATGAGGGAGATGAGAAGATTGGAAGATATAAATTTACTTATTAACAAATTATATTCAAAAAATCACAATGAAGCATATAAAACTTTTTTGTTTTTAGAAAATGAAAGTATGAAATCAAATATTACATATTGTTTTTTTGACTCATTTTTAGAGATGCTCAATAATGAAAGCTCATATATTAGGGCAAGAGGACTTCTATTAATAGCAGCAAATGCTCAATGGGATACTGATAATAAAATTGAAATAAATATAGACTATATTTTAAGTCACATTGCAGATAAGAAACCCTCTGTTTCAAGAATGTTTATTAAATCATTACCTAAGATTACAAAGCATAAAAAAAATCTTATCCATCGTATACAAATGGAGCTAAGTAATGCAAACATAAGTATTTACAATAACAATATGAAACCATTAGTGGAAAAAGATATAAGTGAAGTTTTATCTAAGCTTGAAAATTGATGGAAGTAAAAGACTATTAATGTAATGATAAAGTTCTATACATCAAAATAGAATATTTTCAGTTTGATGGCAGTTTTGAAACAATAAATCAAAGCTGCCATTTTTGTTTAAAAAATTATTTAAAAAAAGATAAGATTATTAGTTTTTTAACTAAATAATGTACATATGAGGTCTTATGTAATATGTTATAAGATATTTGATAAATTAAATGTTTTCTTTGACAATACATATATAGTGATGATAATATCTAAATGAATAAAAACAAAGGAAATAAATATATAATATGAAATTATAAAATTGTGCTATAATTACAAGGAAGGATGTAATAAACTGTAGAAATTGCAAGTAAGTAATATAAATTTTTAAAGAATTAAATTTAAATAAATTACATAATGTATTAAATAAACGATGATACTAGAATGACACTATTTTTATAGAAAATTATTAAAGTACATAAGTAATGAAATAATACGTTAAATTATATAATAGATTGAGTTTTACTAAATAAAAAAGAACTACAATCCCTATGTTATTATACAAAAGCAAAGGTGGGAATTAAAATGAAAGCAATTGATGATGCTATAACATCAGAGTATTTAAGCTATGGTATCAATGAAGATATTAATATCTATGAAGGTCGATTTTGCATATATTTAGATAAAAAATATAGATGTAATGGAAAAATTTATTATAAAATGACACCTCCAATATCTATAAACTTTAAGGCAGATATAGGTTGTATTGAAGAAATAGATAATGATGATGATAATTTAGCTTTAGATTATGATAATGCTATTCTTGAAGTTCATGGTTATAAAATCATTTCCATAACAATAAACACTTTAAGTGATGTTACTATAGAAGGATATATCAATGATGACTGTATAAAATCCAAAAACTCTTATGTTGAACATGTAGATTTTAATATAATAAACTTAGATAAAATACCAGGCAAACTCATTAAATATAATGATAAAGTATATGCAGGTAGAATCGAATTTGATATAAATGATTATGTTGTGACTATAGATAAAAGATATGATTATAGAAAAGAACTTAAGTCAGATTTAAGGTCTAAGTCTGGAGCAATAATAACTCATATAGGTAGAGTTAGAAGAAAAGATGGTAGAATTTTTAGAACAAATAATACAATAAATCTTTTAGATAGAATATCAACAGCTTTGAGTTTTATGTGTGGAAGGTATGTTGGATTTTGTTTGGCCAAAGGATATAGAAGTGGAAATGAAGTCTATAGAATATGGAATGAAAATCAGATATCTCCATTTAGATATGTACCAACATGGTCAGATACACTTTCAAACTATCATAATATGGAGAAATATATAAGTCTTATGTGCAAAAAATTAGAAGATTTTTATTATGGCTCTGCCATAAAAAGTGTTACTGACTGGTATATAGAATCTCTTGGAAGTGTTACTATGGAAAATAACATAATATCTGTACAAATTGCACTTGAAACTCTATCATATGTAATTTTAGTAGAGCAAAATAAAATACTTACAGATGAAGCTTTTGATTGCAACTTAGCATCTAAAAATATAAAACTACTACTTGATACATGCAAAATACCATATGGAAAACATGAATTAAATATATTTGATAATACAATAAAAAACAAGTTTGATGATGGGGTGGATTTAGTGATTTATTTAAGGAATAGTATAGTTCATCCAAGCAGGAGAACTCATAGAGCTGTGTTAGAAGTTGAAGATATTTGGAATATAATCTCAATAGGAACAAGATATATTGAGCTTGTTTTACTCTTTATTTTGGGGTATAGAGGTGAGTATTCCAATAGATTAGTAGAACGATGTTATGGTGAAGTAGAAGTTGTTCCTTGGAATTAAATTTTTATATTTATTTTAAAATATATATTGACAGATATTGCCTTATGCTATAAAATCAATATCATAATAACAATTCAAAACAACATTAAATGCTAAGAAAAGAAATAGTAGAAGTAGTTAATCTTAAACAGAGAGTTTCCGATTGGTGAGAGGAGCAATAGATTTTACTTTGAACACATCTTTGAGCAGAACTCTGAAAGAGTAAAGATACTTCATTAGGAGCTTTCCGGAATCCTTGCACCCGTTATAGTGCTAGAGTATAATTATTTTATTGTACTTAAAGAGGTTAGTGTCGTGAGGCATTAATGAACAGAGGTGGAACCACGAGAGTCAACTCCCGTCCTCTAGCAGAAGCTAGAGACGGGAGTTTTTTTAATATAATTTTTTAAGCGCGCAGAGAATTATATTGCAACAGATATACTTTTTAAAAAATAATCAAAATATTTAAAAATTTAAAAGACGAGGGAGAATATTATGAAAAATATATTAAAAAAATTAGGAATATTTACAATTATGTTAGGCTTAGTAAGTGGAATGGCAGGTTGTTCAAAATCAAATGATGAAAAGGGAAAAGATGCCTCAAAAGAAGCAAAAAAAGAAGTAATTGTAGGGTTTGATAATACATTTGTTCCAATGGGATTTTTAGATGAAAAAGGAGATACTGTAGGATTTGATGTAGAGTTAGCTAAAGAGACATTTAAGAGACTTGGAATGGAAGTTAAGTTCCAACCAATAGATTGGTCAATGAAAGAAACTGAGTTAAATGACTCAAAGACTGTAGATGTATTATGGAATGGGTACTCTATAACAGATGAAAGAAAGAAAATAGTATCATATACAGAACCATATTTACAAAATAAACAAATAATAGTTACTTTAAGTGATTCAAAAGTAAATTCAAAAGCAGATTTAAAAGATAAAGAAGTTGGAACACAACAAGGTTCAACAGCACTTGATGCAGTGGAAAAGGATAAAGATTTCATGAATAGCTTAAAAGGTGGAGCACCAGTTCTTTATGATACTTATGATAAAGCACTTAGAGATTTAGAAATAGGTAGAACTAGTGCAGTTGTTGGTGATGAAGTTTTAATTAGATACTATATGGGTCAAAAAGGTGAAGATAAATACAAAGTGTTAAAAGAAGATTTTGGATTAGAAGATTATGTTGTAGCAACTTCTAAAGAAAATCCAGAACTTTGTAAGAAAATAAATGAAACATTAAAAGAAATGAAAAAAGATGGAGCTTTTGACAAAATTTATGATAAGTGGTTTAAGTAAAAGATAGATTAGCTGTTAAGAAGGGGGCACTATAGGCATGTTACAAGGTTTAGAGATAGTTATAGCAATGTTTTGTATAACATTGATAGTATCAATTCCATTGGGGATTGCAGTTGCATTTTTAAGATTATCAAAAAATAAATTAATAAGTGGTATTACACAATGTTATATATTAATAATGAGAGGGACACCTTTACTTTTACAGATGATAGTCATATTTTATGGATTACCTCTTTTAGGAATTGTATTTGACAGATTTACAGCTGGAATAGTAGCTTTCTTCTTAAATTATGCAGCATATTTTGCGGAAATATTTAGAGGTGGAATACAGTCAATCGATAGAGGACAATATGAAGCTTCAAAAGTACTAGGATTTGATAAATTTACAATGTATAAGAGAATAATCTTTCCACAGGTTTTTAAAAGAATACTAGCACCTATTTCAAATGAAGTAATCACATTAGTAAAAGATACATCTTTAGTATATATATTAGGATTAAATGATATTTTAAGAATATCTCAAATAGCAATGAACAGAGAAGCGAGCTTATTACCACTATTTGAGGCAGGGGCAATATATCTTATATTTGTAGCTATACTTACTAAGGGATTTGAATTACTTGAAAAAAAATATTCTTATTATAGATAAAGTTACAATATTATAGGAGGAGGTTTTTTACATGCTGAAAATTAAAAACTTAAATAAATCATTTAAAAAAAATAAGGTACTTAAAGATATTTCTTTTGAGTTAGAAGAAGGTCAAATTGGAGTTTTACTTGGAAAATCTGGTGCAGGAAAGACTACAATATTGAGATGTATAAATGGTCTTGAAGAATTTGATAGTGGAGAGATTATAATAGATAATGAGATAATAAAAAATAAGAAAGATATGACAAAGATACGAGGAAAAATAGGTATGGTTTTCCAAAATTTTAACTTATTTCCTCATATGACAGTTCTTGAAAACATAATTGAGTCTCCAGTTAATGTATTTAAAGTTCCTAGAAAAGAAGCTGAAGAGAGGGCTAGAGAACTTTTAAGATTAGTTGATTTAGAGGATAAATTAAATTCCTATCCATTTGAATTATCAGGAGGACAACAACAGAGAGTTGCAATAGCTAGGTCATGTGCACTAATGCCAAAGGTTCTTTGTTTTGATGAACCTACTTCTGCACTTGATATTGATACTATTCAAAGAGTAGTCAATATAATGAACAGACTTAAAGATAAAGGGATGACTATACTAATAATTACACATGATGTTGTTTTCTCAAATAATGTTGCAGATAAGATTATAAGTATAAAAGACGGTATAGTAGAAAATGTTAAAATCAAAGAAAAAATTGTTTAATATTTTATAAATGGAAGTTATAGGAACATTTATAATATAAATAGGGGCTAAGTAAAACAAATACACTATGCCCTTTTTTTATTTAAAAATTTAATCTAATATTGAGTGATTAATTAGGTTTAATATATTATAAAAGAATAATTTAAATATTTAATATAAATTAATGATTGTTTTAAAATAGAATAATTTTTTATATTGAAAGCTTAGGATGATTGTGATATAAATTGGTTATAATATGCAAATTATGGGTATAAAAATAAAAAATTAGAAAGGATTTTAATATGATGATTAAATTATATGGATATACAAAGTGTTCTACTGTTAGAAAAGCAAAAAATTGGCTTAAAGAAAATGATTTAGAATTTGAAGATATAGACATGGTTCAGAATCCTCCAAGTAAAGATGAATTAGAAGCAATCTACAAGACTAGTGGATATGATATAAAGAAATTTTTTAATACAAGTGGTATGAAATATAGGGAATTGGGTCTTAAAGATATTGTAAAGAGTGAATCTGATGATAAACTTTTAGAAATATTAGTAAGTGATGGAATGCTTATTAAAAGACCGTTGCTTTTTGATGGTGAAAATGTACTGTTGGGTTTCAAAGAAGATGTTTGGAAAAGTACTTTATTAAAAGAAGATTAGAAGTATGTAGGTGTATTGATTAAAATAATTGATACACCTATAAATTTATACATCAACTCTGATTTTTATATATAAATTAGCAAATATATCTATCTAATTATTAGATTCTATAGAATAGAAGAACTATATGAGATTATATATAAATATATTATCAAATCTAAGTTCTGATTTTAATTTATTGATTCCTGCAATTTTATATGGGATTTTAAAAGACTACATTTAGAATCTAAGTATTACAACAAGATTTATTCTTTTAAGTATATTTGCTAATATTAAAATATTATTCTTAACAGATTTAAACCCCAAAAACTTCATATCAATAAACATATTATTTCTTATACAAAGAATATCATTTATTTTACTTAAAATAGTATAATATACAACGAATTATTACAAAATCACTTATTATTAACCATGAACATGTGTTTTGTGCTATTATATTTATATAAGGGAATTGTCATAAAAAATATCTTATTTATGCAAAAAATAAAATTAACTTTTGTCTTATGTAAGTATATTTTATAAACTGCATCTATACTTATAGTTTTACAAATAATAATAGTATTTAAAAACTTGACAACAAAAAAAGAAAACTTTCAAAAGAATTAAATCTAAAAAGAATAGGAGATAAGTATGAGTATTGAAGATTTATATGGTTTTGAATGTGTTCCTGTGAACAATGATATTGATATTGATGATTTATTTGAAAAAATGAGAGAAGATGGAAAAGAAAATGGATATACGCCGATTATAATTATTGATGAAAAAGTAGGGTTATTAAGAGAAAATATAGATATGATTAATAAAGAGTATGGTTCTCTTGAAAACTATAGAAAATATTGTTTAGAGAAATGTAATGAGATTGATGTAAATGAATTCTTCAATTCTAGAAAGTGTGAGATTCCAGAATTGCTAACAGAGTTAATGGGTTCTGAGGACACTTTTTATGATTATAAAAATTTTAGTCCAATTACAAACATAGATATATTTCAAGAAAATAACAAAGTTTACATAGCCAAAGTTCCAACAATTAAACCATATGAAGTATTTGCATATATACCAATTGGTGGATTTAATGATTGTCCTAGTGATGAAGAACATATAGCTATTGCAAAATATTGGTACGAAAAATATGGAGTATTTCCAATTGCAATTGGAAGTGATACGGTTCAATATTCTGCAAAAAATCCAATTGAAGATAATAAAAAATTTGATGACTTGTGTATTGAATTAGTCCTCTACTGTGAAGACATTATTGTACAAGGATATGAAACATTAAAAGTTCTTAAAGAAGTACTACAGCGTTCTACAATATGGCTTTTTTGGTGGGATTAAGACAAATACATGTAAGCTATAAGTATTAAATTAAAAGTTTTAGAAAATTCATATGATAGTATCTTTTTTGTGATTTACAATTATAACTGATGGAAAAATAATTATCTTAAAACAAATTTGTGCATTCAGCCATGAGGATAGCTATTTCCACTTCATGGCTTTTAAACATATTACTATATTACACTATTTCATTTTTAGTATACAGTGTATTACAGTAATATGTTTAAATTATACAGGTTTAAAAATTCTTTGATATTGTAATTAACGTGTTTAAATATAATTCTATTTTATAAAATAAATACTTTATATGTTATAATCATTAAGAATGTAAAAAATAATATAGTATTTTATTGTTCATGTTTTTCTAGATATGGAGGTTGCTTTATGAATGAAGAAGAAAAATTAGAAAAATTAAAGGAAATACTACTTGAATTAGGAAGTGTTGTAGTTGCTTATTCTGGTGGAGTAGATAGTAACTTTTTACTTAAGGTAGCAAAAGATACATTAGGGGAAAATGTTATAGCTGTAACTATACATTCAATGATGCATTCAAGTAGAGAGATTGAAGAGGCTAAACAATATACTAAAAATTTTGGTGTTAAACATATCATCTTAAATATAGAAAACTTTGATTTAAAGGAGTTTAAAGAAAATGGTGCTGATAGATGTTACCATTGCAAAAAATATATATTTTCTAAAATAAAAGAGGTAGCAAAAGAACATAATATAAAGTACATAGTAGATGGAACAAATATAGATGATTTAGGAGATTATAGACCTGGACTTAAAGCATTGAGTGAGTTAGAAGTAATTAGTCCACTAAAAGAAAGTAGTTTGAAAAAAGCTGAAATTAGATTACTTTCAAAAAAATTAGGATTAAACACTTTTAACAAACCATCATTTGCATGTCTTGCAAGTAGAATTCCTTATGGAGTTCAAATAACAAATGAAAAACTAAGAATAATAGAAAAGAGTGAAGACTATTTATCTGATTTAGGTTTTTCTCAATTTAGAGTGAGAATGCATGGAGATATAGCTAGAATAGAGGTTGACCAGGAAGAATTAGGTAAATTTTTTGAAAATAACAATTTTAATAAAGTTGATACTAAATTAAAAATATTTGGCTTTAAATATGTTACACTAGATATGTCAGGGTATAAAATGGGAAGTATGAATTTAAATGTGTAGATTGTTTAAAAAATAAATAAGTTTTGTAATTAATATAGGAAACAGGAGGTTTTATGAAAAATTATACATTAATATCGCCATGTTTTTTTGGGATGGAAAAAATGCTGGCTAGAGAAATTACTAATTTAGGATATGAAATAATAAAAACAGAAGATGGAAGAATAACATATAAAACTGATGAGTTTGGAATAGCAAAATCAAATATGTGGCTAAGATGTGCTGAAAGAGTACATCTTAAAATTGCTGAATTTGAGGCAAAAAGTTTTGATGAATTATTTGAAAATACAAAAAGAATAAATTGGTCTCGATATATACCTTATGGAGCTCAATTTCCTATATCAAAGGCTTCTTCCATAAAATCAAAATTATACAGTACACCAGATGTACAAGCTATAGTAAAAAAAGCTATCGTAGAAAGCTTAAAGAAAAGTTACTTGGAAGAAGGTTTGCTTAAAGAAGATAAAGAGAAATATCCTATCTTTGTATTTATACATAAAGATAAGGTAACTATTTCTATAGATACAACTGGAGATGCTTTGCATAAGAGAGGATATAGAGAAAAAGCAAATAAAGCACCAATAAGAGAGACTTTAGCTTCTGGGCTTATTTATTTAACACCATGGAAAGCAGGTAGAATTCTAGTGGACCCTATGTGTGGTTCTGGTACTATATTGATTGAAGCCGCTATGATAGGTATAAATATGGCACCTGGTTTAAATAGAGAATTTATATCAGAAAAATGGAGAACTCTTGATAAAAAAATATGGTGGGATATAAGAAAAGATGCTTTTAATAAGATAGATAATGAAACTAAATTTAAGATTTATGGATATGATATAGATGCAGAATGTATAGATATAGCTAGAGAAAATGCTGAAATAGCAGGTGTAGATGAATATATAGAATTTAATATAGGAGATGCAACTCAATTTAAAAGTGAAGATGAGTTTGGATTTATAATTACTAATCCTCCTTATGGAGAAAGATTAGAAGATAAAGATAGTGTTAAACAATTGTATAAAGAGCTTGGTTATGCATTCAGAAGATTAAAAAATTGGTCATATTATTTAATAACATCTTATGAAGATTTTGAATATGAATTTGGACAAAAGGCAGATAAAAAAAGAAAATTGTATAATGGTATGTTAAAAACTAACTTTTTCCAATATCCAGGTCCTAAGCCTCCTAGAAACAATAAATAGCTTTCATATTATTTATGGATAAAAAATATAAAGTTTTATTAAAATAAGTAAAACATTATAACGACTTGAAACGTCTAATTATTGTGAGGAGATTTTTGTAAGCAAAATTCAAGATTGATAGGATTAGGAGGAGTTAAATGAAAGTATTAAAACTTATTACTGTAGTAGCCCTAATGATGCTATTTGTTACTGGATGTAATATTAAAACTGAATCTCCAGAACAATTAGCAAAGATACCTGATTATGATGATACAAAAAAAGTACTGTATGATGGTATTGACCAGTTACTAAAACCAGATTCATCTATGATATTGCCTTCTAATGCAAAAGAAGTAGGAAAAATAAATAAAGTGGATTTAAATGGTGATGGAGTTGATGAATTAGTAGTATTTGAACAAAAAGAAGATTTAAGTAATAATGTAACTCAGGTAGGGTTTGTAACTTTAAGTTATAATGGAGAAAAATATGTACTTGGTGACCATTTTTTAGAAAATGGTGAGTCAATAGAGTATGCTAATTTTTATGATTTGGATTCAGATGGATATAAAGAAGTGGTTTTACTGATTAAATCCAAAGATAAAACTAATATGCATATATATAAAGTAAAAGATAATGAAATAACAAAGGTGTATGATTTAGATGCGTCATGGCTTCCAAACAAAGACGATTTTAATGACATGAAAGTGAAAATTGGATATATAGATGGAGATGACAAATTGGAAATATTGATGCTTCATTTGAATAATAAAACTAATGAAATGTTTGCAAGTGTCGCGAATTTTGATGGGAATATGAAAATCAAGGATTATGTTAAGTTTGAAAATGTGAAGAATTTGAGTGAACTATATATAACTTTAGGTAATGTTGCTTCATCTATTGGAAATTCGTCTGCAGCCATAAAAGGAGCTGTGCTTGATATTCCTATATTAAAGGATAATAACTATATTACACAGATACTTTATATGAAAGATGGAAAAATTAAAAAAGCTTTTAGTGATTATGATAAAACTATTACTAAATCTTATTACATACCTGTAGATGATATTGATAAAGATAAGATTATAGAAATACCTATAGTAGCAGGAAACAATAGAAACACTTACAGTTCTAAAGCATCTGCAAATATAAGTTGGTATAGATGGAATGGAAAAGAAGATGCTAGTTCAAGCTTAATATTTACAAGTCAGATATATTATAACTATAAATATAATTTTAAATTGTTTATTCCAAACAATTTATTTGACAAAATACTTGTTGAACAAGAATTTGTTGGAGAAAAAGCAGTATTTAAATTTTATTATTTTGACTATTCAGATCGTAAGAATTTGTTTAATATAGTAGTAGAGAGTAAAAATAAACTTGAAGATAGAAAAAATCCAAATGCTCAAAATTCTATTGTACTTCAAGAGAGTGATGAATACACTTTCTTGCTAGTCATAAACAATGCAAATGAAATGGATAATCTAGATATTACTATAGACGCATTAAAAGAATATTTCTCATTAATATATGGTTAATATTATACTCAATTGGAGGTTTTATTTTATGAAGGAAAAAATACTTATACTAGAAGATGAAATTGGGATTAGAAGTTTTGTTAGTATAAACTTAAAAAGAGAAGGTTATGAGATAGTTGAGGCAGGTACTGGGAGAGAAGCTATAGAAAAAATGACAACAGAAAGTGACATTACAATAGCTCTTTTGGATGTAATGCTTCCAGATATAAGTGGAATAGAAGTATGCAAATTTATAAGGGAAAATTTTGACCAAGTAGGAATAATAATGCTCACTGCTAAAGCCCAAGAAGATGATAAAATAGAAGGATTTATTTCAGGAGCAGATGATTACATCATAAAACCATTTAGTATAAAAGAACTTTTAGTCAGGGTTTCTGCTCTTCTTAGAAGAGTAGCAAAGGATGATTCAAGTGTTAAGTCAAGTGAGATAGTTTCTCCTCCATTTATACTTGATATAGATAAGAGAAAATTATTTAAAAATGGAAAAGAAATTGAGCTTACTCCAACTGAATTTTCAATAGTGAAATATTTGATATCAAATGCTAAGCAGTCATTAAGTAGAGACCAGATACTAGATGAAGTTTGGGGAACTAATTATTTATATGATTTTAAAATAGTAGATGTAAATATAAGAAGGATAAGAAATAAAATAGAGGATGACCCATCAAAACCAAAATATATACAAACTATTTGGGGTTATGGATACTGTTTTAGAAAGGAAGAATAATAGTGTTACATTTTGAAGGTCTGAGAAAAAAAGTAATAAAAAACTACTTTATAATAATTATTATAATGGTTACTCTGTTTGAAGGATTGTTTATGTTTTATATACAAAACTATTACTATGATTCTGTCAAACAACTACTTGAATCTGAAATAAAATATGCTGATGAATATAACGCTATTACAATGGAGACTACAAGCTTTGAGAAAAAAGTAAAAAACATATTTGATAAGCAACCATTAACTAAGAATTCAGAATTTGGAATTTCAATAATAGATAAGGATAAAAATATTATATTAGACCAATATGGTTTTAAGAGTAAAGAAAAAGCAAATTATGAAGATGTTAATAATGCACTAAAAGATATAAAGACAAAAAACTTAACACCATATACCTATAGAATAGCAGATACTGGAGAACATGTTATGAGTATTTCTCTGCCACTTAAGGTAAATAATATAATAGAAGGTGTTGTTAGATATACAGTTTCATTAGATGCTATTGATAATGCAATATTAAAGCAAGCTACATGGCTTATATTAGCTGGTATATTTATACTTATTATAGCTATACTAATAAGTCTTAAATTTGCTGAGACTCTTATAAAACCATTACGAGAATTAAAGAAATTTGCAAATGAATTGGCTGTAGGAAATTATAATATAAAGTTAGAAAATATGAAAATTGTAGATGATGAGATTGGTGATTTGGCACAGACATTTGAACATATGGCACATGAGATTGATAAGAGTGAAAAATTAAAAGAAGAATTTATATCCTCTGTATCACATGAACTAAGGACCCCTCTTACATCAATAAAGGGATGGAGTGAAACTTTAGGTTATGAAAGTATAACAAGAGAAGAGTTAGACTTAGGTTTAGGTATTATACAAGATGAAACAGAAAGACTTATAAAACTTGTGGAAGAATTATTGGATTTTTCAAGACTTTCTTCAGATAGAATAAAACTTCATGTTGATATAGTTGATGTTGAAGGTTTGGTTGTAGGTGTTGTGAATCAGCTTAAAGTTAAAGCAGCTGAAAAAGATATAGCACTTTTGTTTGAATTTGAAAATGAGTTTATAGAGAATATTCAAGGAGATAAGAACAGATTAAGACAAGTTCTTATAAATTTAATACAGAATTCATTTAAATTTACTGGTCAAGGTGGTTACATAAAAGTTGTAGCTTCTCAAAATGAAGATATAACAACTATATCAGTTGAAGACAATGGCTCAGGCATAGAAAAACAAAATCTAAATAAAGTATTAGATAAGTTCTTCCAAGAAGATTACAATAAAGCTGGTAGTGGGTTAGGTCTAGCAATTAGTAATGAAATTGTAAAACTTCATGGTGGAAGAATGAAAATAGAAAGTGAAAAGAATGTTGGAACAAAAATAACTTTTAATATAAAAAATAAATTTGCTAAACAAGCATAAATTCTTAGAAAGAGGATTAAGATGAGAAACATAAAAATGATAGTAGCATATGATGGTTCAAGATATAAAGGGTACCAAAAACTAGGTGATAATAATATGACTATACAAGAAAAACTTGAAACTGTCTTAAGTAAAATGACTAATGAAACAGTTGAGATAATTGGTTCTGGAAGAACTGATATGGGAGCTCATGCTAGAGGACAAGTAATAAATTTTAGAACAAGTTGTACAGAGTCAGTAGATAAAATCCAAAAATACTTATATGAATATTTACCAGAAGATATAGTCGTAAAAACTGTTGAAGAAGTTGATGAAAGATTTCACTCAAGATATAATGTAAAGTCAAAGACTTATATGTATAAAATTGACAATAACAAATATCACAATCCTTTTATAAGAAAATATGCTACTCATGTAAGTAAAAAATTGGATTTAGATAGAATGATAAAAGCAAGTGAGTACTTAATAGGAGAACATGATTTTACTAGTTTTGCTTCTTCTAAGTCTAAGAAAAAATCGAATATAAGAGAGATTTATTCAATAAATATAAAAGAAGATGATAATGTTATAGAAATATACATTGAAGGAAATGGATTTTTATATAACATGGTAAGAATAATAGTGGGAGCTTTGATAGAAGTAGGTCTTAAAAGAAAAGCCCCACAAGATATTAAGTCTATGCTTGAATCTAAGGATAGAAGTCAAGCATCAGATACAGCACCAGCTAAAGGGTTATGTCTTTGGAAAGTGAGATATTAGTCAATAAAGTAGAAAATCTTCTTAAAACAAAAATAAAATAAATTATATAGTTGACATAAATGGAAAAATAAACTATTATATATTTTATAAGAGAGATATGAAAAACTTTATATTTAAATCCTGTGAGAAAGAGAGTAACTTCTATGCGTTTTATAGAGAGCTAAGGATGGTGGAAGCTTAGCAAATGAGTATTAGTGAAAAGAACTTTGGAGGATGCTAATTGAATTTAGTATGTTAGTAGGTAATCTCGCCTTAAGAGAAAGAGTGGATAAGTTTATCTTATCAATTAGAGTGGTAACGCGGATATATTTCGTCTCTTGGTTTTTCCAAGAGGCGTTTTTTAATATATTTAATTACTAATGTTTATTTAGTATGTCGAACGTTTACTAATTGATTAGCTAAGTTTATCAATAAGAGTGGTACCGCGGATATTTCGCCTCTTAGTATTTAAAAATACTGAGAGGCTTTTTTAGTATTAAAATGATTTTAAGTTAATTTAAATTCTTAAAATCATTCAATATTAAGAATTGCTATTAAACAAAAAATAAAAATCATAATTTAAAATTGGGAGGAATTAAAAATGAAGGAAAAAGTAGTATTAGCATATTCAGGAGGACTTGATACATCAATCATAATACCTTGGTTAAAGGAAAATTATGAAGATATAGATGTTATAGCTGTTTGTGGAAATGTAGGCCAAGAAGATAAAATGGAAGATGTTTATGAAAAGGCTTTACAAAGTGGAGCATCAAAAGCATATGTGGATGATATAAGTGAAGAATTTGTAACTGAAACTATATTCAAGGCTGTAAAAGCAGAAGCTAAATATGAAGGAAAATACTTATTAGGTACTTCTTTAGCAAGACCTATAATAGCTAAGAAACTAGTTGAAGTTGCTCATAAAGAAGGTGCAAAATATATATGTCATGGGTGCACAGGAAAAGGTAATGACCAAGTTAGATTTGAAGCTACAATTGCAGCTCTTGACCCAACTATAAAAGTTATTGCACCTTGGAGAATATGGGATATAAAATCAAGAGAAGATGCTATAGACTATGCAGAAAAGCACAATATAAAGGTAACAGCAACTAAAGCTAAAATATATTCAGTAGATGCTAACCTTTGGCATGTATCAACTGAAGGTGGAGATATAGAGCATTTACAAAATGAACATAAGAAAGATGTTTACAAACAATGTGTAGACCCAGAAGATGCATGTGATGTAGCTGAATATGTAGAAGTTTACTTTGAAAAAGGTGTTCCTAAAAAGGTAAATGGTGAAGAATTATCTCCAGTTGCATTAATTCACAAATTAAATGAATTAGGTTGTAAACATGGAATTGGTGTTATAGATATAGTTGAAAATAGACTTGTTGGTATGAAATCAAGAGGTGTATATGAGACTCCAGGAGGAACAATTCTTTATGAAGCACATAATATTTTAGAAAGTGCTACTTTAGACAAAGATACATTACATTTTAAACAAATGGTATCTTATAAATATGGAGAACTTATTTACAATGGATTATGGTATTGTAAGTTAAGAGAATCTATAGATGCATTTATGGAGCAAACTCAAGATAATGTTACTGGAACAGTAAAAGTTAAACTTTACAAGGGTAATATAAAACCTGCTGGAATATTTACTGAAAATGCTCTTTATGATGAAGGAATATCTTCTTTTGGAGACAGTGAACTTTATGACCACAAAGATGCAGAAGGATTTATTAATCTATTTACTTTACCATTAAAAATTAGAGCTATGAAGGCTGGAAAATAATATAATAAGTTGATTAAGAGTGTATAAAAACTGTTTCTAGTTTTTATATGCTCTTTTTTTATCTAGATTTATTATGTTACACAATATAATAAGATATAGTGTAATTTCAAATAATTTAGTAATAGAAAAATGTAATTCCCTTAAATATAAATTTCATAGGCATAAAAGTTATTGACTCTCTCACTGTAAGAGGGTTTATACTAAATCTAATAAAAATTTATAGTAAGGAGAACGAATATATGAGAAAAATAATTGAAATTAAACATCATTCACATGATTATGAGTGCATGTGGAATGGTATAGAAGATTTATATATGAATAAAACAGGTGAATGCCTTCCAAATGATTTTTTCTTTTTATTATCAGGTTTTGGTTCCTTCTGTTATATGAAAACAGATAAAGCAGAATTAAAAAGAATGGTAGCTTTGGGAGATGGAAGAACAAAAAAGATGTATGAATTTTTAGCACCAATTGTTGGTTTTGAATACAAACATCATGAATTTAGAAGATATGAGCGAGCATTAAAAAAAGCAAAATATGAAATTGATAATGGGTATCCAGTTATTTTAGGAGCCTTAGATATGTATCACTTACCATATTATCAGAAATTATACCATAAAGAACATATTCCTTTTCATTACATATTAATGGTAGGATATGATGATGAAAAAGAAAGAATATACCTGTATGATTGTGGAAGGACTGAGTTATTATACCTATCTTATGAGGAATTACGCCAAAGTATGAATTGTAGTTATTTAGGATTAAGTAAGGCGAATACTATTTGCACAGTTAGAATGACTGGTTTAAAGAGTAAATATGAAATTGCAAGAGAAGCACTTGCTATAAGAAGTAATTTGTTTTTAAATCCACCTAAAGGATTTTTGGGATACAAAGGTTTTGAAAAGTTTATCAAAGAATTGCCGCAATGGAAAAATGAACTGGAAAAAGATGATTATGATAAGATATTATCTAATATGGTTATGTTTTTTGGGGCAGTACCAACCGTTCCAAATGCAATTAAGGGAATTAAAGAACCAGATAGCGTCAAATTTAAAGGAGGTTTTGACAAAATGAGTAGAATGCTTAACCAACTTGGAGAAGAATATAAAAATGACACCTTCATACAAGGAGCTGAGATATTTGATAAAAGTGCTACTATGATTGAGATAATATCTAATATTATAATAGATTATTTAACTCAAAAGAGTGATGATACAGGACAACTTCCTTTACTTTTTTCTGAGATTTTGAAGAATATGAAAGAAGTATATTCGATATTAGATGTATAAAAAATATATATGTCTTTCAAAGGGTATTAATTTTACAGAAGATAGGCTAATTCATATTCTTTGTAAAATATTTTAAATAAATACAGTTGTTTATAATAAAGATATTTTTATTGACCCTGACATAACGTAATAGTGTAATATGAAAATATAGCATGGATGTATTAGTAAATATTGATAGCTATAAAATCAAGTTTTGAGGTGTTGATATGAGAACAGTAAAGCAGGTTTCAGATTTAACAGGAGTAAGCGTAAGAGCATTACACTACTATGATGAAATAGGTCTTTTAAAACCAAATAAAATTACAGATGTAGGGTATAGACTTTATGATGATGAAGCTATTAAGACTCTCCAACAAATTTTATTTTTTAAAGAGATTGACATACCTTTGAAGGAAGTTAAAGAGATAATGTCAAGCCAATACTTTGATAAAGTAGAAGCTTTAAAAAATCAAAAGAAATTACTCATTTTAAAACGAAAAAGATTAGATGAATTAATAGAGCTTATAAATAAAACTATAGAAGGAGAGAGTACTATTAATTTTAAAGAGTTTGACATGAGTGAGTATTTTAATGTACTAGAAGAATTTAAAAAAGATCATAAAAATAAGATAATTAAAATTTATGGGAATGCAGAAAGATATGATGAACTTATTGAAAAAGTTAAATCTAGTGAAGAAAAAATTGCTAAAATGGCTATAAAACAATATGGAACTATTGAGAAGTTTGCAAAAGCTATAAAAACAAACTTTAGCAGTGATATATTGAGTTTAGGAGAAAAATTTGATATATATAAAAATGATTGTTTGAAAGAAAAACATCCTAAATTAAAAGAATTATATAGAAAACTTGTAGAAGACTTAAGTAAGAATCCTTCTTCAAAAGAACTTCAAGAAATAGCGAGAGAGATAACAGATATATCTAAGAAAGATTATGAAATTTTTTACATGGATACTGGAGATGATAATTGGTACAGTATGGTACAAAATTATTTGGTAAATCCTATATGGATAAAAAATATAGATGAAAAATATGGAGATGGAGCAGGGAAGTTTATTGGACAAACCTTAGAAATTTATTTAGGAGATAAAAAGCCTAAGATAAATATCTTGCATGAAAAACTAGTATCAGATTTGAGTAGAGATTGCTCATCAAAAGAAGTTCAAAGTATTGTCGAAGAAATAGACAATGAAATGAAAAAGAGCAATGAATTTTATAAAATAGATAATGGGGAAAGATATTTTGATTACATGGCAGAACTTTATTTATCAAATTCTACATACATAAAAGTAACTGATAAGAAATATGGTGATGGTACATCCAAGTTTATTGGAGAAGCTTTTAAATTTTATTTTGATAGTAACAATTTATAAGTAAAGTCAATAACTATTACAAACTTTGAAGTAAAAATCTATACATTTTGTTAAGATATTTAGTAAAAGCATTAAAACAAGGATATAAATTATCTTACTTTTATTTATATCCTTGCTTAAGTTGTTAGAATATATAGTTTACATCAAATTTAACACTTTCAACAATATTTCCTAAATATGTTTTTATACTTTCGACTTCTTCTAAAGACCTTAATTTATTTTCAGTATAAATTGTCTTATCAAGAATATTAAACTTCAGACCTATTTCATCAAAGTACTCATGATTTAAAACTTTGTACCAATGATTTCTTTCTTTATCCCATCTTGTAGATATGGAATCAGCTTCTTTTTGAGCTTTTTCCCAATCCTCATTTTCTATATATTTTTCCAAAACAGACATATTATTTTTGTAGCCATCTGTAAAGTCGTATAGTTTATTATTGACGTAAAATCCAAATAATAAAAATAAAATAGCCCATATTATAACAAATGTTGTAGATTTCAATATTAATCACCCTTTTTATTTTGAATAAATATTTTGTCGTTTTCGTCTAAAACACAAATAAGAACATCTTTAAAAGTTTCTATGTGGTTAGATTTTAAGATACCCATTAACCAATTAGTATCTTTTTCAGCCATATCTAGATTTTCATTTATTATTCTACCATCCAATATAAGTGGAATTGGTAAATGATTAAATGCTCTTGGAGGAGTACTATTATAACTTGATGCTGGTACAACACTTAAATTACCATCAGTCTCTAAAATAGCATACTGTACATCCTTTAAATTGAAATACCCCTGAATTCTAAGTTGTTCTAATAATTCATCTATACTAACTCTTTCTTTTTTTAGTTCTTTATATACAATTTTCCCCTTATCTATAAGTATAGAAGGTTTACCTGATAAAAATGAACTTAATTTTCTACTTTTTAATGATAGGAATGAAATTAGAGTCTGCATAATTACAAGCCCAGTTATTGCTGCAACGCCATTTATAATTGGTATATTATTATTTTCCATTGGAACAGATGCAACTTCCGCAATTAAAAGTGTTATAACTAAATCAAAACAGTTCATTTCAGCTATCTCACCTTTTCCCATGACTCTAAGCGCAATTAGCACTGTTATGTATAATATAATACTTCTTATTAATACTACTGTCATATCTATCAATTACTCCTTTAAAAAATATTTGCATTTAGTTATTATGTCCCATATAAGAATTTTAATTCAAAATATAAAAAACACCTTAAGTAATTAAATTCAATTATTTAAGGTGTTCTTGATAATTTTAATATTAAATTTTTTATAGATTTTCTATTGCTCTTATTTATTTTAATGACAGATTCAGCAAAATTATTTTTGTCTCCTAATTTTAAAATAAAATCAGGATATTCTTCAAATTCGTTGAGTTTTATTAATTTAAAAGAAGAAGACAGATTTTTAAAGTTAATAATTTTAGAGTTATTTACTAGTACGCTTCTTTTTTTAAAATAGATTTCTTTTTTACTTATATTCAGTATATTTAATATTTGTTTGAGATAAATTATTATATCTTCTGGAGTTTTCTCGAATTTAAGTTCAAAATTTTCATCTTCGAAGTATGGAATATAATATAAAGGAGTTTTGATAGGAGGTAATTTATTATATAATTCTTCAAGAGTGTTAATATCTTTAGGATAGTTAAGGTAAAAGCTTTTACATACATTCATTAAATCCATAGCATCTGAAAGTGAATTATGTTTAATTTCTCCTTCTACAGAAAAAATCTTTTTCATATTAAGTAAAGATAATTGTCTAGATAAGATTCTATTATTGTATGTAATGTGTTGAGATATAAAAGGTTGAATATCAATCATCATATTAAACAACTCTAAGCATTTACCAGTATATTTACATACTCTAAATGAATTTAGAAGACCAGCAATGTCAAAATCACCCCAATTGTATATTGTAATATCATTAAATTTGCAAAACCATCTATAAAAATCATCCATAACATATAAAAGGTTAGGAGCATTATCAATATCTAATTGATTTAGTTTAGTAAGCTTTTTACATTTATTTGAAAGTATTTCATTGTATTTTGGTTTAACCAAAGAATAATAGTCGTCCATTATATTAAATTCATTATCAACTAAAACTCCACCAATTGAAATTAATTCAGCTCCATTATATTCTAATTTATTTTTATTATCATCTAGCATATTAAATTCAAAGTCTATAAATAACTTGTATTTCATAAATATAAAGCACATCCTCATGTATATTATTTAGTGTAACTAAGCATCATAAGAATCAATCGATATAATGATTCTAAACATCAAAGGCTCATTACAACTTTTATTTATTTCATAATTTAATTCAAATAAATCTTTTAGTATGTAATTTATAAGTATTCTTTCCCAACCCATTTTTAAATTCACTTTAGAGTTTAGCAATGTGTTTTCTATTTTTTTAAATATTTCTATATTTGCTGGGATTATACTAAGTTCAATACTACTTTTAAATGGATTAGACTGTAAATCAGTTATAAGTATGTCTTTTAATTCTTCTGTAAGCTCAGAGATTAAACTATCACCTATATATTTTTTAATTATTTCCTCTCTAATTTCCCTTAAGTTTAGCAATATTAGTACCTGCTACTTACATTATATTATGAAAAGTGTAGTAAAATTCAAGTAAATTTTTTATTACACTTAAAATAGTAGCTTTTCCTTTCATTTTAGTTTTTAAGATTATTTTGTATAATTAACACATAAAAAACTATCAATATTAATGTATAAGAATAATAGGTTGTTAAATGTTTGAAATAAATTATATTTAGAATCCAGAGAAAAAGTATATAAAATAACATCTTATAGATTTAATTTATATACTTTTTCTCTGGATTCCTTTAACATCGAGAGATTAGTTATTATTTACCAATTCCTCTTTCTGATAATTTTTCTAACATATCTTTAGTCATTTTATCTAAATTATAATTAAATTTAAAGTTCCATTCTTCTACTGCGCTACTGCTATCTAGAGAATCAGGCCAAGAATCAGCTATACTTTGTCTTACTGGGTCTACATCATACTCCATTACAAAGTCAGGGATATATTTTTTTATAGAAGCAGCTATTTCCTCAGGAGCAAAACTCATAGCAGTAATATTGAAAGCATTTCTATGAATAAGTTTATCAGCTGGAGCTTCAATTAAATCCACTATTGCCTGAAGTGCATCAGGCATATA
This sequence comes from Clostridioides sp. GD02404, assembly GCF_045898275.1. NCBI lineage: Bacteria > Bacillati > Bacillota > Clostridia > Peptostreptococcales > Peptostreptococcaceae > Clostridioides > Clostridioides sp. GD02404. The sequence continues at coordinate 8,153 of NZ_JBJOCA010000020.1, read as the reverse complement.
CATCATATCCATTTTAGTGCCTTTTGCTATATAAGATTTATATTTCTTATTTTTTAATGCTTCATAATATATATCAACTGCATAATCTGTAGTTCCTCCACCAGGAGGAGTAACATAAGAAATAAGACCTGGAAATCTAACACCTCTAGTGTCTACTCCAAACTTTGAGTGATAATAATCACATAGTAACTCACCAGAAACTTTAGTTACACCATACATAGTATTAGGTCTTTGTAGTGTATCTTGAGGAGTCATATTTTTTGGAGAATTTTCACCAAATGCGGCAATTGAACTAGGTGTGAAAAATTTACAATCTAGTTCTCTAGCTATTTCAAGTCCATTTATTAATCCATTCATATTTAAATTCCATGCCTCTAAAGGCTTGCTTTCAGCAACTGCAGAAAGTAGAGAAGCTAGATGAATTATAGTGTCCACATCGTATTTTTTAGCAATTTCAAAGAAGCGGTCTTTATCTGTAACATCTAATATTTCAAATATACCAGATTCACACACAGTGTTTTCATCTTTTATTCTTCTTGAACTAGCAATTACATTTTTATCTCCATATTCATTTCTAAGTTTTATAGTTAATTCTGAACCTATTTGTCCTAATGCACCTGTTATAAGTATTTTTTTCAATTTGACAACCTCCTTGGGGTTTGATTTATGTAGTATTGCTTATTTTTATTTTAGCAAATCTTTTGTTTAAATACAAAGGATTAAACTCAATAATATATTGTTTAATTTAATAGAGTTCAATTACTGTTTAAAAAAGTAATATTCAAAGACGTATTACATAATACTGGTAAATTAGATTAAATTATTATAAATAGATATAGATTGTGTGACTAAGTCACAGAAATTAAAATAAATTTAAGATATAATAAAATCATATCATTTGAAATATTTAGTAGAGGCAATTCCATAAATAAAAAGCAATTTAAATTTAGAAAGCTATAAACTTAGATACTGTAAGCATAAGTTAGAGTTTATAGTTGTAGAAATGTTATATAACAATATTGATATTATTATAATATTAAACAGTAATAAAATATATAAAATAAAATCTGAAAGGAAGTATAAAAATGACAAGACCATCAATATATCATAGCCAAGGATACACTTGTGCAGAAGCGTTAATAAAGTCTTATAATGAAGAACATAACACAGATATACCCATTTCAATAGGAAGTGGTATGGGGGTTGGAATTACTGTTGGAAGTGTCTGTGGAGCTGTAAATGCAGCTATTGTCATAATCGGTTATCTAAATGGAAGAAAGAGTAATTTGGATGAAAATATGGCAAGAAAGTATTCAAGAGAATTAATGAATAGAGTAAGAGATAGATACAGCACAGAAATATGTGCATCCTTGAAGAAAAATAAAGTAAGCTGTGAAGAAATAATAAATTTCACATATGATGCTTTAAATGAAATGCTAGAAAGTCAAAAATAATCATAGAGAACAAGTATTTTATATTTAATAAAATACTTGTTTTTTTTATTATTTTCAATATATTATAATTTAAAAATCCAATTTTATTATATTTTAATCGAAATAATTTACTTAAAACGATAATAATTGATAAAAAAATATAAATACTGTAATTAAGAAAATGTAAATGATTTAATATTAAGTGAGTTGTTATATTTATTGATATAAAGTGAAATAAACTAATGAGTAAATTTATAAATTATAAAGAAATATATAAGAAAATAAAAGAGATAATTAATGTAATATAAAGTAAAAAAGCGAAAAAGTATATAATTTATTTATAAAATAAAGAAAAAATAGAATTTTAAGATAAAATGCAAAGATTATATCATAATATGGTATAATTAGTAAAAATATAGAGATTGGAGGAATTGATTTGTTTATAGAGGAAGAATTAGAAGGATATATATTAAAATGTAAAATATCTGAAGACTTTAAAGATAAGCCCGGATATAGTGATGAAGAGTTTTACGTTACAGTCTATAAAGATGAAAGTTCTGACTCTGGGTATTATGCTTTACTAGAAAATAAAGAAGAAAAAGTAGTATGGGATGGAGAAGTCGTTGCCAATAATATTTTTAATAAACTTTGGGTTGTAGTAGACAAAGTTAAAGCTGGATAATAATGTAATTATATAGTAATTATAATACTTTAAATGGATTTTTATATATATGAGATGAGTAAATAACAAAGATTATTCGATACTGGAGGGGTAGTTCAATGGAATATAGTTATAGCAAGATGAATCTAAAAAAAGGGGATATTGTAGAAGTAAATTTAGAGAAACAAGCTAATGTAATATTGCTAGATCATATAAATTATGTGAAATTTAAAAATCAAAAAAATTATGATTACTATGGCGGGTTTGCCAAGAAAAATCTATGTAGAATGAGAGTACCTAATACAGGAACATGGTATTTGGTTGTAAATCAAGATGGAAATAGTGGAATAGTTGGTTTTTCAATTAATACAATTCAAAATTAATTTGATTAAAAAATAGCTACACACTCTCGTGATTTTAGTCGTGAGTTAGTAGCCAAAGAGTAGTCAGCATATAGGGAAACTTATATGTAGAGATAGGATATAATCTATCCAATACTACTTGAAAATATCAGAGATTATTACTTATTGTGTATTTTATATAATTAACATAAAATTAATAAATAGTTGTTATAAAATAATAATTTGTAAAGATATATTTGTATATACCTTTACAAATTATTTATAATACTTAATTTTTTATTGTTCTTAACTAAATTATACATATTAGTAAAATTTATACTATTAAAATATTTATTGTTAACATAAAGCTCCACCTTTAAGGTGTAGAGGAGCATCAAGTATGTCTTCTTTTCTTTCCAAAACATCATCTGATAAAAGCATATCTATAAATTTATCAACACCAATCCTGTCAATTGTTATTCCAAAGCGTTCTCCTGTTTTACCTTGTTCTCTAAATAAAAGAATTGCTTTTTCAATTAAAGTCATAAGTTCTTGTTTTGAAAACAATCTATCGATTTGTGTTCCAGGACGAACAGATTTTCCCCATTTTCCTCCTATATATACTTTATAACCAGATTCTTTTTCTTCAATACTGTCAAAATTGCAACTTTCTATGCATTTTCCACAGTTATTACATAAATTACTATCTATTTCAAGTTTACCTTTATCTGTTAATTTAGCTGCTTTGACAGGACAGACTTCCATAACAGCACATTTTTTACAACCAACACAAAGCTCAGAGTCGTAATCAGGTACACGTTGACCAACAATTCCAAGGTCATTTAAGTCAGGTTTAATACAATTATTAGGGCATCCTCCGACACCAATTTTAAATTTATGAGGTAGCTTTACATCATACCAACCTTTGTAAAATTCTTGATGTATTTCAGCAGCTAGTGCCTGTGTATCAGTTAAACCATGAACACAAACAGTACCCTTACAAGCTACAACAGGACGAACTCTTGAACCAGTTCCACCTGTGATTAGATTTTCACTAGCAATAAATTCACTTAAAGCTTCAATGTCTTCAAATTTTACACCAGGTAACTCTACTGTTAATCTAGTAGTAAATGCTAACTGACCATTTCCGAATTTTTCAGCAGCTTCTGCAATCTTTTTTGCTTGAGATGTATTTATTACGCCATTTACAGTTATTATACGTGCTGCAAAATGTTCTCCATCTCTGCTTGGTAAAAAACCTCTACCTTTTAATTCTTTTTTTTGTTCTGCTGTAATATTACTCATAATTACTCCTCCATTACCTTAAGATTTGGATAAAATAGTATTCCACCTTCAAGAACTTTAGTATTTGTATAGCCAAAGCGTCTTAAACGATTTTGAGCCATATAACTATTTTTACCTTTTGCACATATAAGAAGGATTTTTTCATCCTTAGAAAGACCTTCAATTTCTCCATTAATCTCCCCAACAGGAAGATAACGTAAGCTAGGAATAGAAGGAGCTTTTGAAACATCTATTTTAGTCCAACTATCAAAGTCTTCTATTTCATCAAGTAAAACACTATCAAGTTCTCCATTAAGTTTGTTTTGTAAAACATTTACTGCTACTACAAATGGATGAATAGCAGTTGAAAAAGGCGGTGCATATGCAAGGTCCATACTTTCTAATGAATAAAGGTCAGCTCCTAAAGTTATTGCAGTGGCAGATATATCTACTATTTTATCGACAGCTCCAGGTCCCATAACTTGAACACCCAATAATTTTCTAGTATCCTTTTCAGCAACCATTCTTATAATAAAATTAGATGCACCTGGATAATAGTGAGCTTTGTCATCAGTAGCTATAGTTACAGAACAAACATTATAACCTTCTTTTTCAGCAGTTTCTTTACTTAGTCCTGTTTTTCCTGCATTGAGTTCAGGTAATTTTACTACTGTTGTTCCAAGGACACCATTGTAGGTTTTAGATTTACCAGATATATTTTGTGCACAAATTCTACCTTCATGATTTGCAGATGAACCCATAGGTGACCATGTAGGTTTATTTGTTAAAGCATTTTTTACAAATGCACAATCTCCAACTACATATATATCTTTATCGTTTGTAAGCATATATTCATCTGCAATAAGTGTTTTATTTGGAGCAAATTCTAGACCTGTATCTTTTAGAAAGTTTGTGTTAGGGCGAATCCCAACTGACATAACTACTAAATCTGTTTTAATGACTCTATTTTTAGTACGAAGTTTTTCGACCTTATTTTGACCTTCAATGCCTACAACTTGGTCACCTGTAAAAATCATTATACCTTTATCAGCCATATGATTTTCAACATATTCAGCAAAGTCGGTATCAAATCCAGGCATAACATGTTCAGCCATATCAATAACACTTACATGTATGCCCATTGCAGAAAGGTTTTCAGCGATTTCAAGACCAATAAAACCTCCACCAATAACAACCGCTCTCTTAACACCATCTCCAATAGAATCTCTTAGTGTTATAGCATCATTTGGAGTGCGCATAAAGAATACTCCAGATAAGTCAATGCCAGGTATTGGTGGTTTTATTGGGTCTGCTCCTGTAGCAATTACAAGTTTGTCATAGCTTAAATTTTCTTCTTTTCCTGTTGAAATCGTTTTCAAAATTACTTGTTTTGTAGCTCTATCAATAGAGGTAACTTCAACACCACAACGAACTTCTGTTCCTGTTAGTTTCGAAAAACTTTCAGGTGTATTGACAATTAAAGATGATTTATCTTTAATTATATTGCCAACATAGTATGGTAGACCACAACCAGCATAAGAAATATCTTCACCTTTATTTAGAATTGTAACAGAGCAGTTATTACCCATTTCACGTTTTATTTTTGCAGCAGTCTTTGTTCCAGCGGCAACTCCACCTATAATCAATACTTTCACAATATATCACACTCCAATCTCTTTTATAACTCTATGCTAAAATTATAGTTCTTGACAATACATTTGTAAAATACTAAAATATTAATAAAATCATAAGTATTTACTAATGTTTGCTAAGGTTGTGATAATATGACTATTCGCAGTCTTGAGATATTTGTTAAGGTTGCCGAGTGTGGTAAAATGAGTGAAGTAGCAAGAAATATGTATATTACACAGTCATCAGTTAGTCAAGTCATTTCAGAAATAGAAAAAGAGTATGGAGTTAAGTTATTTGAAAGAATTTCAAAAAAATTATATTTGACAGAAGCAGGAAAAAAACTTCTTGGATATGGGAGGCATCTTTTATCTATAAATGAAGAAATGAATGATTGCATGAAACACTGTGCAAAAAATATTCGTATAAAAGTTGGAGCTACAGTAACTGTTGGAACATGTGTAATAAGCCCAATAATACTAGAGTTATATAAAGTAAATCCTTTGATAGAACCAGAAGTATTTGTAGAAGATACAAGGTTGATTGCAAAGAAACTACTTAATAGTGAATTAGATATTGCCATTGTAGAGGGCAAAATAAAGCATCCAGATATTGTTACAAAAAGCATTATTAATGACCATTTAGTACTTATATGTTCTAATAAGCATGAGTTTTACAAAAGAGATTACATAAACGTTTCAGAACTTTCAAATCAACCATTAATTATGCGTGAGTTGGGAAGCGGCACAAGAGCACAGTTAGAAAATCAGTTAAAAGAATTGAAAATTCCAATGAATATTAGATGGTCATGTTATAATTCTGAAGCTATATTGAGAGCAGTTGTAGATAATTTTGGTATTGCAGTTATATCTGAATTACTTGTTGAAGATTATTTAAAAAAACATCTTTTATGGTGTTGTGATATTGAAGGTATTAATTTACAGAGGACATTCGACATTGCATATCATAAAAATAAATTTTTTACGGAAAATATCTCATCATTTTTTGATATTTCAGTAGAGTTTGGAAAAAAGCAAATGAGAAAAAAGAATAAAAAAGTGAATGTTTTGTAACGTACTAAAAATAAAATAGGAAATACAAAAAGAGTATATTAATATACTCTTTTTGTATTCGCCTATGCTATTAAATAGATTTAGTTTAAAAAATATCTTTACTATTTTAAATTAATATTAACCTAAATTAACACCAAAGTTTCCACATAGTCCTGCAAGACCATCTTCGAAACCAGAACCTAAAGCATTGAATTTCCATTCTTCATTATGTCTATACAATTCTGCAACTACTATTGCTGTTTCTATGCTAAAATCTTCACCTAATTCATATTTAATAAGTTCTTCGTTAGTTTCTTCATTGTAGATTCTTATATATGAATTTTCAACCTGTCCAAAATTTTGTCTTCTTGTTACAGCTTCATTTATAGTAACTGTAAATGATATTTTAGCAATGTCTTGTGGTATTTTAGATAAGTCTACATTTATTTGTTCATCATCACCATCACCAACACCTGTTCTATTATCACCCATATATTCAACTGCTCCAGAAGCATGTTTTAAATTATTGTAGAATATAAAGTCTCCATCATTTGTAACTTTACCATTAGCACCAGTTAAAAATGCAGAAGCATCTAAATCAAAATCAAAGCCACCATCATACTTATTAGTATCCCATCCTAATCCTACTACTACTTTTTTAAGACCAGGGTTAGTTTTTGTTAAACTTACTTTTTGTCCTTTTGCCAAAGTTATACCCATTTAAAACAACTCCTTGTTATAAATTTTTTATTGTAATTATTATTAACTATATAAATTAGTTAATTCACGAAGTTCTTCATTTTGACCAATACCTAAAGCATTAAATTTCCATTCTCCATTTCTTTGATAAATTTCACCTGCCAAAACTGTGACTTTACCAGAAAAATCTTCTTGAAGGTTATACTTAAATAGTTCTTGTTTAGAATTTGCATCAATTAATCTTATAAAAGAATTATTCATTTGACCAAAATCTTGATTTCTTTTGTTAGCTTTGTATATAGAGACTCCAAAAATTATCTTATGTACATATTCTGGAATACCATCTAAATTGACCATTATCTGTTCATCATCACCTTCACCTCTTCCAGTTAAGTTATCTCCAGTGTGTATAATAGCTTTAGAAGGATGCTTAAGATTCCCAAAATAAACTAAATCACTCTTAGAACTCATTTTATCTTGGCTAGTCAATGCTATTGCAAAAGCATCTAGGTCATAATTTTTTTTACCTAGTTTGTTCATGTCCCATCCTAATCCTACAGTTACATTTTTTACAGGATTATTGTCTTTTACTAAACTTACTCTTTGTCCTTTTTGTAAACTAACACTCATTTTTAGTTCTCCTTTTTGTATTTTAAGTTTTATTGGTAGTTATAAGTGTAAGAATCATATTAGCTCTATTATATACATACTTAGACTAATTTGGCTATATCTACAAACTATTTAATTGTATAATTACGTAAATATTTTAGAATGTTATATTTAAGTTCAAGTATAGCTAGAAAAATTTATATAAAGTCTGGAGGTAGTTATGATGGAAGTGTTTTGGATTATTGATTGAAAAATAGCTACGCACACTTGTTACTTTAGTCATGAGTTAGTAGCTAAAATAGTCAGCATATAGGGAAACTTATATGTAGAGATAGGATAGAACCTATCCAATACTACTTGAATTGCTAGAAATCCCTAAAGCTAACCGAACTAAAACATAAGGATGAAATAAACCTAAGTGTGAAAGTTACGAAAGTAGAAAAAA
>NZ_JBJOCA010000019.1:0-84411 GCF_045898275.1 Clostridioides sp. GD02404 | reverse complement strand
GTTTTTTGTAAAAAAAGACAAAAAATATGTATTTCTTTTTTTATTTCGGGGAAACTAAACACAGGAATTATGGACTATTATAAAAATTTAATTCTTGAGGAGTGATAGAAATGAAAAAAGTTGCTTTAATTTTAGCTATAATCGGTGCTCTTAACTGGGGAGGAATTGGTATCCTAGGTACAGATTTAATAGGTAGTATCTTTGGTGGAACATATGAAATGGTAAGTAGAATAATATACTTCATTGTAGGTTTAGCTGGATTATACTTAATACCAAGCTTAATGTCTGATGATAGAGAATAATTTAATTTGTACTTTTATATTAAATACCTCATTCTAAATATTTAGGATGAGGTATTTAATTTTATAAAAATCTTAATTTGTATCTTTTTTAATGGTAAAATAGATAAGAATTGAAGTTTTTAAAAAGATGTATTATACAAGAAAGAAGTACTATGTGAAAAAAGGAGTATTATTAATATATGTTTATAATTAATGAATTAAGTAATATTGTAAATAATGAAGTAATATCTTTTCATATGCCTGGTCATAAAAAAGGCAGAATTTATGAGAAATTAGGATATAAAAATGTATTAGAAAATTTGTATAAAATGGATACTACTGAAATATTAGGAACTGATAACTTACATTCGCCAGAAGGGATTATAAAGAGTTCTCAGAAGAAAGCATCAAGAGTATTTAAAAGCGATTATACATATTATCTAGTTAATGGGAGTAGTTGTGGAATACAGTCTGCGATAATGTCAGTGTGCGCTCCTAAGAGTAAAATAATTGTAAATAGAGATTGTCATCAATCTGTTATAAATGCATGCATTTTGGGAGATATAGATATAGAGTATATTTCTTGTGAGATAAGTGAAGATACGAATGTCTTAAAGGGAATATCCATAAGTAATGCGATTGATGTAATAGATAAAAATTTAGATGCAAAAGCAGTACTTCTTACATATCCTACATATTATGGAATGACATATGATTTAGAATGTATTTGTAATTATGCACATGATAAAAAAATGGTAGTGATAATAGATGAAGCACATGGTGCTCATTTAGGTCTTAGTGATAGACTTCCTAAAACAGCTCTTGAGCAGGGTGCAGATATAGTTGTACAGAGTACTCATAAAACACTCCCATCATTTACTCAATCATCAATGATACATATAAAAGGAAATCGAATTGACATAGATAGACTCTTAAATGTGTTGAGAATCACAGAATCCTCAAGTCCTTCATATATATTGTTATCTTCTTTGGAGTTAGCGGTAGATATATATGAAAATAAGGGACAAGAACTAATGAAAGAGCTTTTAAATAAAATTAGAGTTTTTAAAAACAATATTAATGAAAATATTGAGATATATGATACGAATGATAAAACAAAGATATTTATATCTTCTAAAAATATAGGTCTAACAGGTTATGAATTAGAAAATATTTTAAGAAATAAATACAATATACAAGTAGAATTATCTAATTATTATGGAGTCCTTTTAATATGTACAATAGGAAATAGTACTAAGGATTTCAATAGTTTAGAAACAGCATTGAACAATGTTGTAAAAGAAGACTTTAGATTTACAAAGTTAGAAAATAAAGAATATCCCGCTATTATTCCAAAGAAAATATTAACACCTAGAGAAGCATTTTATAAAACTAAAAAAAGTGTTAAAATATATGACAGCATAGGTAAAGTCTGTGGTGAATGTATAGTGCCATATCCACCTGGGATAAGCATAATATCTCCTGGTGAAATTATAAGCAAAGAAATAATAGATTATTTAATATTCTGTAATTCTAAAGGGATGGTTGTAAGTGGATTAAAAGACGTAGATTTAAATTTTATAGAAGTAATAGATTTAGAAAATATTTAAGTTTATAATACAAAGTTTAAAATTATAATGTGAAGTAAAAAACTTATAGTTGTAATGAGTAATATATAGAATATTTATATAAAGTTGTCTAAATAAAAATTATATTAGAAAGTAAAAAGTGTTTGTATGGAGGATATGAAAATGAAAGGTAAGTTAATAATTATAGAAAGTGGTTCAGATGCAAGTGGAAAGGCAACTCAGACAAAAAGATTATATGAAAGACTAAAAAAAGAAGGCTATATGATTAAAAAGGTAGAATATCCAAATTATGAGTCTCCATCATCTGCTTTAGTAAAAATGTATCTAAAAGGAGATTTTGGTAAAAATGCATCAGATGTAGACCCATATATAGCATCAACTTTTTTTACTGCAGATAGATATGCTTCATTTAAAACCGATTGGGAGGAGTTTTACAATGAAGGTGGAATAATTATTGCAGATAGATATACAACCTCTAATATGGTACATCAGGCTTCTAAAATGGATGTTTCTGATAGAGAAGCATATTTAAACTGGCTAGCTGATTATGAATTTAATTTATTTAAGATACCACAACCTGATTGTGTTGTATTTCTAGATGTTCCTATTGAGTTTAGTGAGAAACTCATGGAAAATAGAAAAAACAAGATTACAGGAGAAGAAGAAAAAGATATTCATGAAAGTGATATAGAGTATTTGAAGAAATCTTACAATAATGCTTTATATATAGCAGATAAATATGATTGGAAAAAAATAAATTGTGTTTCAGATAACGAATTAAGAAGTATTGAAAGTATACATAATGAAGTTTATGAAATAGTTCTTGGTTCAATAAAATCTATGGAGAGATAAATATGTATTTTGAAAATATTATAGGTCAAAATTTTGCAAAGAAATATTTAACAAATTCTATAAAGAAAAATAAACTTAATAATGCGTATATGCTTGAGGGTATAGATGGAATAGGAAAAAAGAAGTTTGCTGATGAGTTGTCTAAGTTGTTGCTTGATTATGTAAATCTAGAAAATAGTCCAGATTATATACTCATAAAGCCAGATGGAAATAGCATAAAAATAGCCCAAATCAGAAATATGCAATCAGACATAGTAATAAGACCTCATAAGGACTATAAAATATATATAATTAACAATGCTGAGAAAATGACTGTAGAAGCCCAAAATGCACTTTTAAAGACACTGGAGGAACCTCCAGATTATGCTATAATAATCTTAGTTACAAATAACAAAGAATCTTTACTAGAAACTATAAAATCTAGATGTGATATAATAAAGTTCTCACCTATACCAATGGAAGATTTAAAAAAATATTTAATAGATACAGGTATAGAGGAAGAAAGAGCCCAACTATTAGCTACTTTCTCAAGAGGAAGTATTGAGAATGCTTTGAGTCTATCTCAGTCTGCTGAATTTTCAGTGATGAGGGACGATATACAACAGTATATTCAAGTAATGTTAGATAAAAACATAGTAGAGATTCTAAACATCCCAAATAATATGGAAAAATATAGAGGTAATATTATAAGTTTATTGGATATTATGATAAACTATTTTCGAGATATTATCCTGTTAAAAGAAAATGTGAACAAAAATATGCTAATAAATGTAGACAAGCTAGTTTTTATTCAAAATATGAGTGGAAAAATTAGTTATTCTCAATTGTCCAAAATTATTGATATAATAGAAGATGCAAAGAGTAAAATAAAGAGCAATTGCAATTTTAATATAAGCATACAAGTTATGTCTTTAAATATATACGAGGTGATTAAATGATAAAAATAGTAGGTATAAGATTTAAAAGTGCAGGAAAAATATATTATTTTGACCCTGTTGATTTTAATATAGAGCAAGATATGGATGTAGTTGTAGAAACTGCAAGAGGTCTAGAGTATGGAAAAGTGGTAGTAGGACCAAAAGATATGGACGAGAGCGAACTAGTTTCCCCTCTAAAACCAATCATAAGAATAGCCACAGAGGAAGATAAAAAAATATATCTAGAAAATAAAGAAAAGGCAAAAGAAACTTTTGAATTATGCCAACAAAAAATAAAAGAACATGAGTTAACAATGTTTCTAATAGATTGTGAGTATACATTTGATAGAAATAAATTGATTTTTTATTTTACAGCAGAAGGAAGAATAGATTTTAGAGAATTGGTAAAAGATTTGGCTGCTATATTTAAGACTAGAATAGAGCTTAGACAAATTGGTGTTAGAGATGAAGCAAAATCTATAGGAGGTCTAGGACCTTGTGGTAGAAAACTTTGTTGTTCATCTTGGTTAGGTGATTTTCAACCAGTTTCAATAAAAATGGCAAAAGACCAAAGCCTATCTTTAAACCCAACAAAGATATCTGGAATATGTGGAAGATTATTCTGTTGTTTAAAATATGAGCATGATGTATATAGTGAAGCGATAGAAAAAATGCCTATTGTAGGTGCACTAGTGCAATCGGATGATGGAAAAGGAAAAGTTGTAGAAGTAAATCCTCTATTAGAGCAAATTAAAGTAGAGTTTCAGGATAAAACTGTAAAGATATATACAAGAGAAGATATAAAGATACTTAAAGAGCCTAAAAAATGTGATGGCTGTGGTGGTAAGTGCAAAGATAATGATGGATTAGATGAAGCTACACTAAGAGAGCTGAAGAAATTAGAAGATTAAATTTAAGGTAGGGCTTTTCCTACCTTTTTTAAAGCAAATAACACTTGAAGTTATTAATATTTGAGGAGCGTTTATGAATATGCAATTAAAAGATTCAGAAAGAATAGATGATTTACAATTAAAAGGTCTTAGACTTATACAAGATACTAATGGATTTTGTTTTGGTATAGATGCAGTTTTATTAGCTAATTTTACTAAAATAAAAAAAGATGCTAAAGTTGTAGACCTAGGAACAGGAACAGGTATCATACCTATATTGATAGCAGGTAAAAGTGAAGCTAAAAAAATTATTGGTGTAGAAATACAAGAAGATGTATATGAAATGGCAACTCGTTCTGTAAAATTAAATAGTCTGGAAGAAAGAGTTGAGATTATAAATGAGGATATAAAATCTATAGATAAAGTTTTAGATATAAATGGTTATCATGTAGTTACATCAAACCCTCCATATATGCATATTGATGGAATAAAAAACCCAAATGATAAAAAAGCTATATCAAGACATGAAGTAAAGTGTAATTTAGAAGATGTAATTAAAGCTGCATCTAGATTAGTTATGCCTAGAGGAAAGTTTTTTATGATACACAGACCAACAAGATTGGTGGATATAATAACTTTAGGAAGAAAATATAAACTAGAGCCAAAGGTTATTCAATTTGTGCATCCAAGACCTAAAAAAGCACCTAATTTGGTTTTGGTTCAATTTGTGAAAGATGGAAGACCAGAGCTTAAGATATTAGACCCATTGTATGTTTATGGAGAAGATGGGAATTATACAAAAGAACTAAAAGCAATATATAATAATGAAGATATAGGAGAGTTATAGATGAGTGGGAAATTGTACATATGTCCAACACCAATAGGAAACCTAGAGGATATAACATACAGAACTTTAAGAGTATTAAAAGAAGTAGATTTGATTGCGGCAGAAGATACAAGACATAGTATAAAACTTTTAAATCATTTTGAAATTTCAAAGCCTTTGACTAGTTATCATGAACATAATAAAGATTCAAAGGGAGATTATTTAATAAATAAACTTATTGATGGAGAAAATATAGCTTTGATAAGCGATGCAGGTATGCCTGGTATATCTGACCCAGGAGAAGAGATAATAAAGCAAGCTATACAAAATAATATAGAGATAGAGGTTTTACCAGGAGCAACAGCATTTGTAACTGCTTTAGTTGGTTCTGGTATGGATACACATAAATTTGTTTTTGAGGGCTTTTTAGATAGAGATAAAAAAGTTAGAAAAGGACAACTAGAAGAAATAAAAGAAGAAAGTAGAACTATAATTTTCTATGAATCACCACATAGATTGAAGGATACACTAAAAGATATGTTTAAGATTCTTGGAAATAGAAAAATTTCCATAAATAGAGAACTTACAAAAAAATATCAAGAGATAATCAGAGAAGATATAGAAACTGTTATAAAAATATTTGATGAAAAAGAAGTAAGAGGAGAGTTCGTATTAATAGTAGAAGGTTTTCATGGTGAAAAGTCAAAAAAAGAAGATTATGATGCTCTTACAGATAGAGAATATGTTTTAAAACTAATTGAAAGTGGTATGAACAAAAAAGATGCAATAAAAATAGTTTGTAAAGATAGAAAATTAAAAAAGGATGTAGTTTATAAACAAGTTCTGGATTTATAAAACCTGAATCTGAGGTGATTTTATGGAAATAGAAAAAATTATAATAGAAAGTTTAAAGAGAAAAGATACACATAAAACGTTTATAGAGTTGGATAAAAAGGATGAACTGGAAAAAATAATACCTAAAGTAAAATGTATGAAGTCTGTAGGAGAATGTAAATATCATGTTGTTAATTGCTTTGAGCACTCTATAAATGCATTAAGAGAATTAGAAATCGTTCTAAATGATAAAGATTTTTTCCCAATACATTTAAAAGAACATGTGTTAAATTATTTAGATGAATATGTTGAGGATGGTATAAATAAGTTACATGCACTAAAGTTAGGAATATTTTTACATGATATAGGTAAGCCTGATAGCATGACTTTAGATGAAACAGGAAGAGTTCATTTTACAAATCATGAAAAAATAGGTGCTCAAATAGTAGACAATATGGGGATAAAGTTAGAGTTATCAACAGAAACATATAAACTTATAAGTAAATATGTAAGACATCATATGATACTTTTGTCTTTGTATAAGAAAAATGATTTGAGTAGAAAAGAATTAATTAATGTATTTAATCTAATGGGTGAAGATACTATAGGAATAATACTACTTGGATATGCAGATATAGTTTCTACAATAAAGCTATTAGATAAAAGCGAAGAAGTGAGCGTGTTAAAGACATATATGGAATACATTCTAACAAATTACTTGTATAAAAGTAATTATACACATGTATAAATTTAGTCAATATAATTGAATTTTAAATGGTTAGTTAAAGTTTAAACTATGTAGATTTCAAAAACATAAAAGAAGTTGTCTTTGTTATAAAATTATGAAAGACAACTTTTTTTATATCAAAAATTGGAATTTCATTAAGGATACTTAATGGTCTATTAATTAATAAACCATTAGTATTTAACTTATATTACAATATTGATTTTGCTTGTATCGGTGTTGATAGTATAACAGAGGTCTTAGTAGAACCAATTTTCTTTATAGTATCAATCACATTTTCTAATTCGTACATATCTTTTACAATTACTTTTAAAAGTAAGCAATCATCACCTGTTATATGGTGACATTCTACAATTCTAGGGTCTTTTCCAGCTGACTCGATAAATTCTGTATATCCATTACTTGGAAGAGAAATATGAATAAACGCCTTTATAACTCTACCTAATGAATCTGGGTTAACAATAGCTTTATATCCTTCTATAACACCAGATTCTTCTAATCTTTTGACTCTTTCTGAAACTGCAGGAGAAGTTAAACCAACTATTTTTCCTAAGTCCTTCATAGAAATTCTCCCATCATCCTGTAAAATTTCTATGATTCTATAATCTGTAACATCCATAAATAAACAGTCCCCCTTAAATAAAAATAATTAATGCTATAAAACTTTTTTAGAATCTATCATTTTTGTTTTTAAATACCAAAGATCTTTAGATAAATCAACCTTATAAATGTGTGGTTTTGAAAGTCTTTTGTATTGTTCCCAGATAGTACTTAATTCATATTGTACATGATTTTTTATTTCAAGAACAGGTTTTTTATTATATTTGCATATTCCTTTTATATACAGTGGTTTAAGAAGCTCTTTAACTTTATATTTTGTAAATGTCTTCGTTTTCCATGTATATGTAGGATGGAAGATTTCTAAAGGTTTAGATTCATCTATAACTTCATCATGTAACATAATTAAATCTGCCTCTGCTTTATTGTCTTCGTTATATATTCTTATAACTTTCTTGTAACCAGGATTATTTATTTTTTCTGGATTTTCAGAAATCTTTATCTTAGGTTCAAGAGTTCCATTTTCACAAGATGCAGCTAATTTGTAAACTCCTCCAAGAGAAGGTGAATCAAAAGATGTAATGAGTTTTGTACCTACTCCCCATGAATTTATAGTAGCTCCTTCTGCTTTAAGTGATGATATAGTGTATTCATCAAGGTCATTAGATGCAGTGATACTAATATCTGAAAAGCCAGCACTATCTAATTGTTTTTTTGCTTCTTTAGATAAATAAGCTAAATCTCCAGAATCTAGCCTTATACCCATAGGTTTGTATCCTTTTTCAGAAATATTTTTAAACACCTTTATTGCATTAGGTACACCACTGTTTAATACATCATAAGTATCTACAAGAAGTAAGCATTTGTCTGGATAAACATCAGCATATGCTTGAAATGCATCAAGTTCAGTATCAAATTTTTGTACCCAACTATGCGCATGTGTACCAATTATAGGAATATCAAACATTTTCCCAGCTAATACATTTGCAGTTCCAGTACAACCACCAACTACAGCAGCTCTAGCTCCATATATACCTGCATCAGCACCTTGCGCACGACGTAACCCAAATTCAAATACAGGGTCTCCTTGAGCTGCAAAGCAAACTCTAGAGGCTTTAGTAGCAATAAGAGATTGAAAATTGACTATAGTCAACAATGCTGTTTCAATAAGTTGAGCTTGATATAATGGTGCCTTAACAGTAATCAATGGCTCATTAGGGAACATGATAGTTCCTTCTTCAACAGCATATATATCTCCTGTGAACTTAAATTCTTTTAAAAATTTTAGAAATTTATCAGAAAATAAATTTAAGCTTTTTAAGTACTCTAAATCTTCATCTGAAAAATGAAGATTATCTATGTATTCAACAACCTGATCAATACCACAAACTATAGTATACCCTCCATCACAAGCGTTTTTTCTAAAAAACATATCGAATACAACAATGTCTTCGTGAATATTTTTTTCAAAATAGCCATTTAACATAGTAAGCTGATATAAATCAGTAAGAAGTGTTAGATTTCTCATTATTTCTCTCCTTAATTATTATTAAATATTAAAAATTATAAAAACTCCCACACTTATACTAAAACATAATATAGTACAACTTTCAAGTATAAAGTATTACCTAACTATCATAAAATTATTTAAAGAGGAGGATGATTAGGATAGGAAAAATATGGTTTTATATGGTATCAATAGGAATAATAGGAAGTTTGATTTCTAAAAATATGGGTGAATTAAATAAAGTTATATTGAGTGAGACATCAAAAGGTATAGAATTTGCAATAAGTTTAGCTGGTATCATGGCACTTTGGATGGGTGTAATGAATATTGCAAAAGAATCAGGTCTAATCGAAAAGATAGGTCAGAAATTAAATCCTATAATGAGAAGATTATTTCCTTCTATTCCAAAAGGTCACAAAGCAATGTCTTATATAGTTATGAATATTGCTTTAAATATGCTGGGAGCTGGAAATGGTGCAACAGCATTTGGTTTAAAGGCAATGAGCGAACTTCAAACTTTAAACAATAAAAAAGATACAGCAACTAATGATATGATTATGTTTATGGTAATAAATATATCATCTATACAGATAATTCCATTTACTATAATTAAACTAAGGATGGATATGGGAGCTCAAAATCCAAGTGAAATAATCTTTACAACTTTATTTGCAACCATTATATCTACAGCAATAGCGATAATAACATGTAAATTTTTTCAAAAAAGATATAGATAAAGGGGATGTAGATACATGGAAGTATTTTCAAACTTACTTATACCAATAATAATTTTGTACATAGTAGTTTATGGTAAATATAAAAAAATAGATGTGTATGATAGCTTTGTAAAAGGAGCAATCGATGGGCTAAAAGCAGCTTGGGATATTCTACCATATATAATAGGAATATTTTTGGCAATAGGAATATTCAAAACAGGTAAAGGTCTTGATATGTTAGAATGGTTATTTACACCAATAGCAAATGTGCTTAGTATACCAAAAGAATTAATAGGTCTAATAAGTGTAAAACCTTTATCTGGAAGTGGTGCTTTAGGTATGTATAGTGAACTTGCAAATAGGGTTGGAATAGGTAGTTTAGTAGAAAAAATGGGAGCTACAATTGTAGGTTCTTCTGAAACTATATTTTATACAATGGCAATATACTATGGAAGCCTAAAGATAAAAAACACTAGACATACATTATCATGTGCTATGATTACCCATGTTGCTGGTGTTATAGCAGCTGTTTTTATTTGCTATGTAATATTTGTATAATTTGTTGACAATGTGGGAAAAATTTTATAATATAGTGATTATATAGAAATAAATAGTAATATAAATTATAAGCTATGAAAAGAAGAGTAAATAAAGGTTTTTTCTATCAGAGAGCTAGATTAGGTGAAAGCTAGTGTCAAAAGCTTTATTGAAGATGGTCTTGGAGCTTTTTATCTGAGCATATATGCTAGGATAAAACGGTTGGACACGTTATAGTCTACTAAGATGTCTATAAAGTGAATTTCTACATTTCATGTGAAACATAATTATTATAGATGAATTAGGGTGGTACCGTGAATAATCTCGCCCCTATGTTAGCTCATAGGAGGCGATTTTTTATTATTTCAATGAAATATTTATAAAACTAGAACGATAAAAAATTAGGAGGTAAATAATATGAGCAAACCGAGTTTTTATGTAACAACACCAATATACTATCCAAGTGGAGGATTACACATAGGTCATACTTATTCAACAGTAGCAGCAGATACGATAGCTAGATTTAAGCGTTTCTGTGGATACGATGTAAAGTTCTTAACAGGAACAGATGAGCATGGTGAAAAAATCCAAAAGAAAGCTATAGAACAAGGAATGTCAGAGATAGAATATCTTGATGGAATGATAAAAGATATAAAAGCTTTATGGAATACTATGGATATATCTTATGATGATTTTATAAGAACGACAGAAAAAAGACATACAGACATAATACAAAAAATATTTACTAAATTATATGAGCAAGGTGATATATATAAAGGAGAATATGAAGGTAGATATTGTACTCCTTGTGAGAGCTTTTGGACAGAATCTCAATTATTGGAAGGAAATAAATGCCCTGATTGTGGAAGAGAAACATACTTAGTAAAAGAAGAATCTTATTTCTTTAGACTATCTAAATATGAAGATAGATTAAAAGAGTTATTTAAGGATGATAGTTTCTGTTTCCCTGCTGCTAGAAAAAACGAAATGGTAGCAAACTTCTTAGATAAAGGATTAGAAGACTTAAGTGTAACAAGAACGACTTTTGACTGGGGAATAAAAGTTCCTTTTGATGAAAAACATGTAATTTATGTATGGGTAGATGCTTTATGTAATTACATAACAGCATTAGGATATATGACTGACAATGATGAAGAGTTTAAAAAATATTGGCCTGCTAATGTCCAAATAGTAGGTAAAGAAATAGTGAGATTCCATACAATAATATGGCCAGCACTTTTAATGGCTTTAGGTTTAGAAGTTCCAAAGCAAGTATTTGGGCATGGATGGATATTATTTGCTGATGATAAGATGAGTAAATCAAAAGGTAATGTGGTTTATCCAGAGCCTATAATAGAAAGATATGGAATAGATACACTTAAATATTTCTTATTAAGAGAGTTTGCATTTGGACAAGATGGAAGCTATACTCATAGAAACTTTGTAACAAGAATAAATTATGATTTGGCAAATGATTTAGGAAACTTAATAAGTAGAACTGTGGCTATGGTTGAAAAGTACAATAATGGAATAATACCAACAGCAAAAGTTTCAACTGATTTTGATGCAGATTTAAAAGAACAAGCTGTATCAACTAGAGAAAATTTTGAAGCTGAGATGGATAAGATGCAATTCCATGAAGCATTAGAGAGTGTATGGAAATTAGTTAGAAGAACTAACAAATATATAGATGAAACTATGCCTTGGGCACTAGCTAAAGATGAAGCTAAGAAAGATGAATTAGACACAGTTTTATATAATTTATGTGAATCTATAAGAATAATCGCTACATTAATAAATCCTATAATGAATGAAACAGCTAATAAAATATATGAGCATATAGGAATAAAAGGTCAAGATGATATAACTACATGGGAAAGTACAAAGACATTTGGCCTTATTGGCGAAAATGTAAAGGTATTTAAAGGTGAGCCTTTATTCCCAAGATTAGATGTAGAAAAAGAAATAGAAGAATTAACTGAGATGTTTTCTGGAAAACCTCCAGTAGAGGAAAAATCATTAGAACATAAAGCAGAAATTACTATTGATGATTTAGACAAAATAGAGCTTAGAGTAGGAAAAATAATAAGTTGTGAAAAGCATCCAAAAGCAAATAAATTATTAGTGTCACAAGTTAAACTTGGACCAGAAACAAGACAAATAGTATCAGGAATAGCTGAATACTATAAGCCAGAAGATTTGGTAGGCAAGGAAGTTACAGTAGTATGCAACTTAAAACCAGTTAAATTAAGAGGTGTAGAATCTCAAGGTATGATATTAGCAGCAGGTGATGATGGAGACCCATATGTTCTACCATTTACACAAGGAGCTAAAGATGGATGCGAGGTTCGTTAATAGGCAATTAAACAGTAAGGAGATTAAAGATGTTATTTGACTCACACGCACATTTAAATGATGAAAGTTTTGATGAAGATAGAGATGAACTTATTGGTTCATTAAAAGAAAAAGGTGTAGATTTGGTTGTAAATCCAGGTGCGGATATAGAAACATCAATAACAGCAATTGAGCTAGCAAAAAAGTATGATTTTATATATTCAGCAGTTGGAGTACATCCACATGATGTATCAAAGCTAGATGATACAGCAATAGATACTTTAAGAAAACTTGCAACTGAAAATGAAAAAGTTGTAGCTATTGGAGAAATTGGGTTAGATTACTATTATGATTATTCTCCAAGAGAAGAGCAAAAAGAGTGGTTCAAGAAGCAAATTGAGTTAGCTAATGAGTTAAAACTTCCAATAATAATACATGATAGAGATGCACATGGAGATACTTTTGAGATAATAAAAAACACTAAGAGTCCTGAAATAGGATGTGTACTTCACTGTTATAGTGGTAATGTAGAGTTAGCTAGAGAATATGTAAAAATGGGTTGTTATATATCAATTCCAGGAACAGTTACTTTTAAGAATAATAAGAAAACTAAAGAAGTAGTAAGAGAAATTCCTCTAGAAAGACTGTTTATAGAGACTGATTCACCATATATGTCACCAGAGCCACACAGAGGAAAGAGAAATAACCCTTCTCAAGTAGCCTTTGTTGCTGATAAAATAGCTCAAGAAAAAGGAATATCCTATGAAGAAGTATGCAGAGCTACAAAAGAAAATGCAAAGAAGTTTTTTAATATAAAATAAACAATTAAAATTTATAATGACATATGAAATGAGCAATTTATAAGTACAAGATGAGTATACCATTCAGTTTGAATGGTATACTTTTTTTATTTCTAGTGACTTATTTTATCTTTTTAATATATATTTTCTTAACATTGTTAAAAAAGAATTTACAAGATATCCATTAGACTTAACTGAAACATAATATCTATTTAACTTAAGTTGTTTATTATATTCTTAGATAAGTAAACGAAAGGTAAATTAAGGAGGCAAAATCTTGTATACAATTGATAGTACTAAGATATTGATAAATATGGATTTAGGAGAACTAGAAAAAATATATTCAATGATAAAAGATATATCAAGCATTTCTATAATCAAAGACCCTAACTTAGCTACAGTAATGGTAAGAGCCAATGAAAGTGTAAATAATACAACTTTTAATTTAGGAGAGATATTAGTTACAGAATGTAGTGTAAAAGTAGACGAAAGTTTAGGTTATGGAATAGTTGCAGAAAATGATGATAAGAAAGTTGTTTATTTAGCAACTATAGATGCAGTTTTACATAGCAATAACACTAAATTTGATGAGCTAAAAAATTATATAAATAAAAGTGTATATGAAGAGAACTTGAGATATGAGCAAGAGATTATTGATGAGTTTAGCTTAATTAATAAAACAAAAGTTCAATTCAATACTATGGATTAAATAGGAGGAGAGTCATGGTAAATTATACACAAGAAATATATAGAAAACTGCTAGATAGTGCTTCATTTCCTGGGAAATTAAATAATATAGATAATATAAATATAGAAAATAATACAAAACTATCAAATGGAGCAATTGGTATAGCAATTACTCTATTAGACCAAGAAGTTACCTTCTATGTAGAGAATCATACACAAGAAGATATAAAAAATATAAGAGCACTTACAATGTCAAATCAAGCAGATTATAAAAGGTCAGATTATCTATTTTTAGATACTAATTCAGAAATAGATATACTAGAAGTTAGAATAGGTTCTTTTGAATATCCTGATGAGAGTGCTACTATAATACATCAAGTAAATGATTTATCAATAGATTATCAAACTAAGTATATAAAGCTTGATTTAAGTGGTCCTGGTATAAAATCTAAAAATAGTCTCTATTTAGATGGCATTAAAAAAGAATTTCTAGAGAGGTTGTCTACTATAAATAAAGATTATCCAATAGGAGTAGATTTAATTTTAGTAGATAAAAATGGAGAACTTGCTTTTATACCAAGGTCATCAAAATTAAGTTGGGAGGTACTATAACAATGGCTTATGTAGCAGTTAAAGGTGGAGAAGAAGCTATATTACAGGCTAAAAATATACTTGAATTTTATAGAGTAAAAGGAGAGAGTTTACCTATAGATGTAAAGCAGATTAAGGAACAGATGTCTTATGCTGTAGACAAAGTAATGTCTGAAGGAAGTTTATACAATAAGGAATTATCTGCCTTAGCTATAAAACAAGCTCAAGGTGATATATTAGAAGCATCTTTTTATATAAGAGCTTTAAGGTCAACAATGCCTAGAGTTACATATTCACAACCTATAAACACAGAAGAAATGAGAATAAAGAGAAGAATATCAGCTACATTTAAAGACATACCAGGAGGGCAATACCTTGGAGCAACAAGAGATTATGAGAATAGAATACTAAATGTAGAATTATTAGAAGAAGATGAGAAAAAGAATAGAGAATTTAAAAATAATTTTATAAATGAATTAGAAAAAGTAGATGAAATCCCTAAGTTTACAAAGATATCTAATATATTTAGAGAAGAAAATTTATTGCAAGAAGAAGTGTGTTCAGATAAATCAGAGGAAGTGATAGATGATATTACAAGGAATAGTCTAAGATTTCCAGTTTCTAGGTCAGCAAAATTACAGGCTTTAACTAGAGGTGAAAGTGGAGTAGTATCAGGATTTGCTTATGCTATTGTAAGAGGGTTTGGTGATGAACATCCATATATAAGTGAACTTAGAACAGGTAATGTATCTGTAAAAATAAAACATCCAATCTATGAAGATGAGCAAATAACAATAGGCGATATGTTGGTTACTGAATGTGAAATAGTATCCAAAGCATCACAGAACAAGACTGAAAATTCTAAAAATAATTTAGGAGATAAAAATAAAATGTCCTTAGGATATGGTCTTTGTATGGGGAACAATGAGAATAAGGCTATATCTATGGCTATACTGGATAAATCTCTAGAACCAAATAGTGAAAAACTAGCACAAGATGAAGAATTTGTATTACTTCATATAGATGGAATAGATTCATTAGGATTTATATCTCACTTTAAACTTCCTCATTATGTAGATTTTAAAGCGGATGTAGAAAGAATAAAATAGTTCATGGAGGTAAGTTTAGGTGATATATAACTATGGTTTTTTAGACGAAAACACAAAAAAGGAAATAAGAAGAAAGATATTAAAAGCAGTATCAATACCTGGTTATCAAGTTCCTTTTGGTTCAAGAGAGTTGCCTATAGCTAAGGGATGGGGTACTGGAGGTTTACAATTAACACTATCATTAATTGGTAAAAATGATGTAGTAAAAGTAATTGACCAGGGAAGTGATGATTCTACAAATGCTTGTAATATAAGGAGTTTCGTTGCAGGTGTAAGTAATGTAGAAACTACAAAAGATACGTTAGAATCTACACTGATTCAAACAAGACATAGAATACCAGAAGAAAAACTAAAATCTAACCAAATACTAATATTTCAAGTACCAATACCAGAAACACTTAGAATAGTGGAACCTAGTGAAGTCGAAACGAGAAGAATGCATTCAGAAGAAGATTACAGTAGGATGTGGGTATATCTTTATGAAGATATAGTAAGATTTGATGATATATCAATAGCTGCGGAATACCCATGTAAAGTAAATGATAGATATTTAATGAATCCATCCCCAATACCAAGGTTTGACATAAAAAAATTAAATATGTCAGATAATTTATTCTTATTTGGAGCAGGGAGAGAAAAAAGGATATACGCAATTCCTCCATACACAAAAGTGGAACCTTTAGAATTTGAAGATTACAAATTTGAAGAGGAAAAATTTGAAGGAAAGCATTGTAGTTTATGTAAAAGTACAAATACATTTTTGGATGAAGTATACGATAGTGACACCAATGAAAAGTACTATAGTTGCTCAGATACAAGTTATTGTGAAAAAGTTAGGTTAAGAAATAACGGTGTAGATGTGACAATCGGAGGTGCTTGGAATGAGTAATATAAATAAAACGAAAAGAGTAGAAAACATAGACAAACAAGTATTAATAGGAAGAAATATCAATCTTATTTATGGAGATGGATGTGAGAAGTGTTTTGAAAGTACAGGATATGAAAGCAATAATATATGTAAATATTGTGGTTCTATAGTCGCATGTAATAATGTAAGTCTGGAACTTTATGAAGGAGAAGTCCTTGGGATTGTAGGTGAATCTGGCTCAGGAAAAAGTACATTGTTAAAGATACTGTTTTTTCAAGAACATGCAAATAGTGGAGAAGTATATATATCACATTACAATAAAGATGAAAATATATTAGAGCTTTCAGACCAGAAAAAGAGATATATAAAGAATCACTTTATGGGTATTGTGTATCAAAATCCTCATCTTGGTTTAAATTTGGACTTTAGCAGTGGTGGTAATATAGCAGAAAAATTATTAATGGCAAACTTGTATAATGTTGAAAAAATAAGAGATAGAGCCAAAGAACTTCTAATAAAAACTAATATACCTGTAGAGAGAATAGACCATAAACCAAAATATTTTAGTGGAGGAATGCAACAGAGAGTTCAAATAGCAAAAGCTCTTTCAAATAATCCTCCAATATTGTTACTAGATGAAGTTACAACAGGTTTAGATGTATCTGTGCAAGCAGAGGTGTTGGATTTAATAAGAGAAATTCAAAGAGAATTAAAGATTTCTATGGTAGTTGTATCTCATGACTTTGATGTTATCAAGATGCTTGCAGATAGAACAATTGTAATGAAAAATGGAAGTGTGATTGAGTCTGGTCTTACAGACCAAATAATGGAAGACCCACAACACCCATACACTCAGCAACTTATAAATTCACTGTTATAAATATTGTTTGTAAATAAGTAAAATGGGGGCTTTAAATAAAATGAAAGAAACTATACTTAAGGTAAA
Organism: Clostridioides sp. GD02404; assembly: GCF_045898275.1. Classification (NCBI taxonomy): domain Bacteria; kingdom Bacillati; phylum Bacillota; class Clostridia; order Peptostreptococcales; family Peptostreptococcaceae; genus Clostridioides; species Clostridioides sp. GD02404. Next base: position 66,824 of record NZ_JBJOCA010000019.1, on the reverse strand, counting down.
TAATTTTAGTAAAGATTTTGAACTACATGCATTAAACAAGACTATAAAAGCATGTAATAATATAAATTTTGAAGTTTTAAAAGGGGAGTTCTTAGGAATAATAGGTAAATCTGGAGCAGGTAAGTCAACTATATTAAAAAGTATTTATAAAACATACATACCAACAACTGGAGAAATAATATTTAACTCAGAAATATATGGAAATGTAGACTTAGCTAAAATTGGGGACAGAGAAATGATAAACCTTAGAAAAAAGGAAATAGGGTATGTATCACAGTTTTTAAAGACACTGCCACGTATAACTGCAATTGAACTAGTAGTACATTCATTAATTGAGAGCGGATTTGAAAAGATTTGCGCATATGACATGGCAAAGGATATACTCAATCAATTTGAAATAAAGGAAAATTTATGGGATGCTTATCCAAATAATTTCTCTGGTGGAGAAAAGCTAAGATTAAATCTTGCTCAAGCAATGGTTAAAAAGCCTAGACTCTTGTTACTTGATGAACCAACTGCATCACTTGATAATCAATCTAAAATATATGTAAAAGAAAAAATGTTGGAACTTAAAAGTCAAGGAACTACAATGATAGGAATTTTCCATGACATAGAATTTATGGAAACTGTTATAGATAAGACCTTTACTATGGCAAAAGGGACTATGAGTGAAAGCGGGGTAGCCTAGATGATAAAGCTAATTCATAATGCAAATATTGTATTAGAGGATATAATACTTGAAAATGCTCATTTAATTATAGAAGGAGATACAATAAAAAAAGTATCAAATGATAAGATTGATTATGCATTTGATTTTAATGAGATAGATGAAGTAATAGATGCAAAAAACCTATATGTCATACCTGGTATTATAGATATTCATAGTGATGCCATTGAAAAGGAAATAGAGCCAAGACCAAGTACATTGTTACCATTTAATATGGCATTTTATGAGCTTGATAAAAAACTACCTGCAAATGGAATAACTACAGTTTATCATTCTATATCTTTAGGAGATGGAGTAGGGGTTAGAAGTATTGATAATTCTTTAAAGATGATTAAAAATATCGATTCATATAAAAACATAGATAGTAAGAGTATAAATCATAAAGTACATTTAAGATATGAAGTATTATATCATGAAGGTTTAGATAAGGTTTCAGAATTATTGGAACAAAATAAAATAGACTATTTATCAATAATGGACCATTCTCCAGGCCAAGGTCAATATACAAATCCAGCATTTTATAGAGAGTATGCTACTAAAGTATGGGGAGTTACAGAAAATCATGTTGATACATGGTTAAATGGTTTAGTAGATTTACATGATAATTTGGATTGGAATAAAATAGCTAATGTTATAGGAAAAGCAAAAAATAAAAACATAAATATTGCTTCACATGATGATGATACGTTAGAAAAGGTGGATTTTATAAAAAATATAGGCGTCAATGTATCTGAATTTCCTATAACTCTTGAGGTTGCAAAACATTCAAAGAAGCTAGGTGTCTTAACTTGTTTAGGAGCACCTAATATTGTAAGGGGAAAATCTCATAATAACAACTTAAAAGCAATGGATGCTATATTGGAAGATTGTTGTGATATTGTTTGTTCAGATTATCTTCCATCAGCTATGATAAAATCTATGTGCATAGTTGCAGAAAAAACTAACAATTTAAATAAAGCAGTCAATTTATTTACTTCAAATCCAGCTAAAGCAGTAGGCATATATGATGAAAGAGGTAGCATAAAAGAAAATAAAAAAGCCGATTTAGTTTTGTTAGATATTGATAGTGAGTATCCAAAGATTGTAAATACTATTGTAAATGGAAATACAGTTTATAAAAGGGAGGTATAAATATTGTTAACGGATTTACATTGTCATACAAGTATATCAGATAATAATTTAACTACAGAAGAAATAATAAAAAAAGCATCAGAAAAGAATATAAATGTACTAGCAATAACAAATCATGATACTTTATCTGGATTAGATGAAGCTCTTGTACTTGGAGAACATTATGGAGTGACAATAATACCAGGGATAGAAATCTCAGCTTATGATTATAAAAATAGAAAAAGAGTTCATATTCTAGGGTATAACATAGATTTAGACAGTCAAGAAATAAAAAACTTATGTAATCCAATGGTATGTGATAGACATAAAGCATCTGTTAAGATGGTAAATAAAATTATGGATTTAGGGTACAAAATATCGCTAGAAGATGTAAAGAAATACTCATCAAGGACTGGAATATTTAAACAGCATATAATGAAAGCTCTCATAGATAAAGGATATACAGATAATATATATTCTAGTCTATATAAAGAATTGTTTCATAGAGGAAATGGCAAGGCATATGTATCCTTAAAGTATGTGGATTATAGAGATGCAATAAAAGCTATAAAGAGTTCTTGTGGAATTTGTGTATTAGCTCATCCTGGTCAAATGGATAATTTCAGTGCTATTGAAGATATGGTAAAAGTAGGATTAGATGGTATAGAAGTATATCATCCTTCGCACAATAAAGAATTAGAAAAAGAATCACTTTTTTATGCTAAGAAGTACAACTTGGTAATTACAGGAGGTTCAGATTACCATGGAGATTATTCTCAGCATAATTATGAACTTGGAAGCAAGAGCTTAAATAGAGAAGACTTATTTAAGTTCAGGTTGGCTTTAGGAGGGATTTTATAAATGTCTTTTTTACAAGTAAAAAATATAAGTAAAAGTTATGGACAAGTCAAAGTGTTAAAAGATATATCTATTGATATTGAAAAAGGAGAGTTTATCTGTTTATTAGGTCCAAGTGGTTGTGGTAAAAGTACATTGCTTAGAATAATTGCAGGTCTTGAGGATAAGCATGATGGAAAAATAATAATAAATGATAAGGATATGACTAATTCGCCACCTGAAAGCAGAAATTTTGGTATAGTTTTTCAGTCATATGCACTATTTCCAAATATGAATGTTTACAAAAACATAGCTTTTGGATTAGAAAATAAAAATATAAGTAAATCTAACATCGATAAGAAGGTTAAAGAAGTGCTAGAAGTTGTAGAATTGAGTGGATATGAGAAAAAATATCCATCACAATTATCTGGAGGACAGCAACAAAGAGTAGCATTAGCTCGTGCAATTGCTTTAGAACCAGACTTTTTACTTCTTGATGAACCGTTATCTGCATTAGATGCAAAAGTAAGATTGAAACTAAGAGAGCAGATTAGAAGTCTACATAGAAAGCTAGGAATCACAACTATAATGGTAACTCATGACCAAGAAGAAGCGCTTTGTTTGGCTGACAAAATGGTGGTTATGAATAGTGGAGAAATAATACAGGTTGGAACACCAAAAGAAGTGTATAAAAATCCTAACACACCTTTTGTAGCTGATTTTATAGGAACAATAAATTTTATAGATGATGGGATTAATAAAATAGCTATTAGACCAGAAGATATAAAAGTAGAGTTTAATGAGGACTCTAAAGATAAGGATGTAAAAATTGGTGAGATTTTGGATATTGAATTTAGAGGCTTTAATTATAGAATTACAGTTGAATATTGTTCTAAGCAAATGAAGTTAGATGTAGTTTCAAAAGTTGCTGAACAGATGAAACTATGTATAGGTTCTAAAATAAGCTTTAAGATACCTAAAGAAGGAATCGTAGAGTATAAATCAGAGGGATGTGCTTAATAGCTAGAGGTGAATAAATGATAACAGTAAAAAACAAAAGAAGAATAGGTGATAGCACGATACAAAAATGTTTTTTAGTTTTTTCAGTAGTTTTACTAATAATATTTATATTGTTTCCATTAGTATCATTATTAAAAAATGCATTCTTAGATACAAATGGAAATTTTATAGGATTTTCAAACTTTAGTAAGTATATTGAAAATCCAAGTCTTATAGCATCATTTAAAAACTCAATTTTTGTATCTACAGTTTCATCTTTAATATCATTATGTTTAGCATTTATATATTCGTATGCAATAACGAGAACAAATATAAAGTTTAAGAACTTTTTTAAAACAATGGGGATGTTTCCACTTTTTGCACCAACCATGTTATATGGTATCTCACTTATATACCTTTTTGGAAATAAAGGAATCTTTACCGCAATGGGGTTTGAAGTGCAATTATATGGTCCATTAGGAATAATCATTTCTCAGATACTATTTACATTTCCACAAGCATTCTTAATATTATCTGTTGCACTCTCAATGGCAGATTATAGACTTTATGAAGCGGCGGATAGCTTGGGGGCTAGTGAATTTAAGAAATTCTGTAAAATTACAATTCCAGGTATAAAGTACTCGCTAGTGAGTTCATTCTTTGTATCTTTTATACTTGCATTTACAGATTTTGGGGCAGCAAAGGTAGTTGGAGGAAACTATAATGTGTTGGCTACTGACATATATAAACAAGTAGTAGGACAATTTAACATACCAATGGGGGCAACTGTTTCTATGGTAATGTTGATTCCTGTATTGATAGCTTTTACATTAGACAAGATGGCAAGTAAAAAGCAAGGAATGACTATAACTGCAAAATCTATGCCATATAAAATTAAGGAAAACAAGCTTAGAGATAGAATGTTTTTAATAGCATGTAGTTTTATAACTTTATTAATCTTTGTTTTGATATTCGTTTCAGTTGTAGGTTCAGTTATAAAGCTATGGCCATATAATTTAAGTTTTACAATGGAACATTATGCATTTAAAGGTATCTTGGGAAGTGGGATAAAAACTTATTTAAGTAGTTTAAAAATATCAACATTGACAGCAATATTTGGAACTATATTTGTATTTTTTAGTGCATATATGATAGAAAAGGTAGATAAATTTCCTAAATTAAGACAAACTGCTTACTTTTTATCGATGATACCTATGGCATTGCCTGGATTAGTTTTGGGTATATCATACATAACTTTTTTTAACTCATCAAATAACCCATTAAACTTTCTGTATGGAAGTACAGCAATACTAGTAATAGTAAATATAGTTCATTTTTATTCAGTATGTTTTATAACTTCAAATTCATCTTTAAAGATGTTGGATAAAGAATATGAATTAGTTGCAAAATCTATAAATATACCATTTTATAAAGTGTTTTTTAACATAACAGTTCCAATGTCTATAACATCAATACTTGAAATAGTAGTATATTATTTTGTAAATTCAATGGTTACTGTTTCAGCATTAATATTTTTATATACTCCTCAAACTCAGACTGCATCAATATCAATACTAAAGTTAGATGAGATAGGATATATAGGACCATCGGCTGCTATGGCAGTATTAGTGCTTTTAACAAATATAGTAGTAAGGCTTTTGTACGAATTTGTCACAAAGAAGTTGAAAAATAACACACAAAAATGGCAACAAAAAGATGTTGCTTAGGGGAGGTAAAAATGAAATTTAAGAAGCTAGTTTCTTTAGGAGTATTATCAACACTTTTATTGAGTGTAATAACTGGGTGTAGTACTGCTTCATCAGGTTCAGATTCAAAGACTGATAGTAAGACAAAAGGGGATTTAACAGTTTATACAGCAATTGAAGAAGATAGTATAGAACCATATCTGGCAACATTTAAAAAACAATATCCAGATATAAAATTAAATATCGTTAGAGCATCAACAGGAGATATAACAGCTAGACTACTTGCTGAAAAAGATAATCCTCAAGCAGATGTTGTATGGGGAGTTGCAGCTACAAGCTTGTTAGTTGCAGATGACCAAGGAATGTTAGAGCCATATGCTCCAAAAGGCTCTGAGGAAATAGAGTCTGCTTTTAAGGATGATAAGGAAGTTCCTTCTTGGGTTGGAATAGATGCCTGGATGACAGGTATAACAGTAAATACTAAAGAATTAAAAGATAAAAATATACCAGTTCCTAGTTCTTATGAAGATTTAACAAAACCAGAGTATAAAGGTCTTATATCTATGCCTAATCCATCTTCTTCTGGTACAGGATATTTAACAGTATCAGCGCTTATACAAATAATGGGAGAAGAAAAAGCTTGGCAGTACATGGATAAATTGCATGAAAATATTGGTGTATATACTCAATCTGGTTCAGCTCCAGCTACATCAGCAGCTTCTGGAGAATACCCTATAGGTATATCTTTTGGATATAGAGGTATAAAACTAAAAGAGGAAGGCTATCCAGTAGAAGTTGTATTTCCAAAAGAAGGTTCTGGATGGGATATAGAAGCAAATGCGCTTGTGAAAAAAGACGATATAAAAGAAGCTTCAAAAGTATTTTTGGATTGGGCAATAAGTAAGGATGCAATGAATGAATACTCTAAGAATTATGCTGTTACTACAGTTTCTACAGGAAATCCAATTCCAGAAGGATTCCCTAAAAAGCCATTAGAACAAATGATAGATAATGATTTAAAATCAGCAGCAAAAAATAGAGAAACTATATTAAATAAATGGATATCAAAATATGATGGAAAAACAGAAAAAGAGAGTTAAACTTATAGTAAATTAACTTAAAATAAAGTATACCAAAATAAAATGATAATTTACAAATATAAAAAGGTGAATTCCAATAGATGGAGTTCACCTTTTTATATATAAATATTCTATTGACAGAAGGATATAATGAATATTAAGAAAATATATTTACAGATTGAATATGCAGAAGAATATCTTTAATCATATTTGGAAATAAGGTTATAAAAAACAAAGTCTATATTAATCTAATAAAATAATTTTTTAATAAGATATGTTTTCAAATAAAAATAAATAGTTTAGTACCTTGATTAAATCAAATAAAAACTTTAAAATAAAGAGATGTAAAGAAAAACTAAAAATGAATAAAAGGTGAATTTATATGATAAAAGAAATAATCGTAGTAGAGGGTAGAGATGATGTTACAGCAGTTAAGAGAGCAATAGATGCAGAACTTATAACTACAGGTGGATTTGGATTTCCAAAAGGTGTAATGGAGCGTATAAAATCTGCTAATGAGAGATGTGGTGTTATAATATTTACAGACCCAGACTTTGCAGGTGAAAAAATAAGAAAAAAAATAGCATCAGAAGTTCCAGGATGTAAACATGCATTTCTACCAAGAGAAGAAGCTAAAAAAGATGGAGATATAGGTATTGAAAATGCTACGCCTAAAAGTATAATAGCTGCTTTAAATAAAGTCAGAACTGAAAATACAGAAAAAAGAAATGAATTTAAACAAGTTGATTTAATTAGAAATGGTCTTATAGGCAATGAAGATGCATCACTTAGAAGAGATACACTTGGCAAAATACTTGGAATTGGATATGGAAACGCGAAACAATTTTTAAATAGATTGAATAATTATGGAGTTGAAAGAGAAGAATTTATAGATGCATTAAAACAGCTCTAAGTGTAATATTTAGTATGTGAAAAATATTATATAAAATGGATGTAAAATAACAGGTTAATTTAAGATAAAATATTTCTAATAAATACTTTATTTTAAATACATACGAATATGTATAATTAAAAAAATTAAATCTTAAAATAAGTTAAAAGGAGTAAATAATGGATAGACTATCTTCACATAGTGCAACAAAAGAAGTAGTACAAAAATATAATTTTAAATTTTCAAAGTCTCTAGGTCAGAATTTTTTGATAGATAGTAATATAATTGATAAAATACTGGTTGGAGCTAGAATTAAAGAAGGCGATAATATAATAGAAGTGGGGCCTGGTATAGGTACACTTACTCGTGAAATGGGTAAAGTAGCACAAAAAGTAGTAGCTATAGAAATTGACAGGAATTTAATCCCTATACTGAAAGACACATTGTCAGATTTAGATAACACAGAAGTAGTAAACAAAGATATATTAAAAGTAGATATACAAGAACTAATAAAAGAAAAATTAAATGGTGGGCCAGTTAAGCTTGTGGCAAACCTCCCATACTATATAACTACCCCAATAGTTATGAAATTTTTAGAAGAAGATATACCTGTAACAGATATAGTGGTCATGGTTCAAAAAGAAGTTGCAGATAGAATGAATGCTATGCCAAGCACTAAAGATTATGGAGCATTATCTATAGCTGTTCAATATTATTGTGAAACAGAGATTGTAGCAAAAGCTCCAAGACATATGTTTATACCACAACCAAATGTAGATTCTACAGTTATAGGTCTACATGTAAGAGCTGAAAAAAAATATGATGTTCATAATGAAGAACTATTTTTTAAAACAGTAAAAGCATCTTTTGGACAAAGAAGAAAAACTCTTCTCAATTCGTTGGGAGGACTTGGTTTTCTTAATAAAGATGAAATAAGAGAAATATTAAAAGAAGCTAATATAGACGAAAAAAGAAGGGGCGAAACTCTTAGTATAGAAGAGTTTGCAGTTCTTTCAAATATAATAAATACAAAAGTATCTTCTAAATAGAAGGTACTTTTTTTTATTTTATCAACATATATTGTTTAGAGAAACTGTGTTAAGGGGGGATTGCAGTGGGTTCTAAAAGAAAGTTTAAAAGAGACTATATAATACTAGAAGCTAAAGACATAAACTTTAGATACAAAGAACGAGTACTGCCAAAAGCTTTTGCAAAAGTTGAAGTAAATGATGAAAAAGCAATTATTGCATTATATGTAGAAAATCTAAAATATGTTAAAGATGGGTATAAAGCAGTGGCAATAAAAGGTGACCATGGATTGATAGACTTGGGAAATATAATTTTAAATGAACAAGGAAGAGGTGAATTTGTTTTAGATTTAGAAGATTACGATGATGAGATAAAAGGTATTGCGTTATTGTATGAAAGAAACATACCTTTAATTGGATTTAAAGGAAATAAGATTGAAAATTATGAGGACATATTATTCCAAGAGATAGAAGAAGAATATGAAGAAGAATATGAAGAATTGGAAGAAGACGAAGAATATGAAGAGTCAGACGCTGAGGAAGAGAGTGATAGAGAAGAAGGGAATGACGATGAAGAATATATTATAGAAGAATATGATGAAGATGAGTATGAAGATTATTGGGAAGATGATGAAGACGTTGAAGAGGGAGAGTTAAAAGCAAGAACGGATATAGAAGATTCTAGTGATGAGGAAATAGAAGAATTTAATAACTATAAGGAAATAGAAAATTATAATAAGGTTAAAGAACAAGAAGAATATAGAGATATGGAGTATGATGAGGAATATGACGAAGATGATGAAGAAGATTTTGAAATAAGTAGAGAAGAAGAAGCTATCGTTTCTTCAAAACCTACTAAATCAAAGAAAGCTCAAAAAGAGTTAAATAATATTGAAAAAATAAAAAGAGCTAATGGAATAAGTCAAGGAGATAGTGGAAATAAACAAGCTGGAACATTACTTATGCCTAGACAAATAAAGAAAGGTTTGAAACTTTTTAGAGAAGTAAAACCTTTTGCGACAGATTATATAGATAAGACAAGATGGTGGAAAATAGAGATAAACCCTACAACTCTATGTGGATATACAATGCCACATTTAGGATATTTAAATGTGTTGAATTATACGATGTATAGTGATGCAGTATTAAATTCATATAAATATAGACATTACTTATTTGGAGTTCAATATGATGAATATAATAAAAGAAAACATTATATATATGCTATTCCGGGAAATAGAAGTGAACAGCCAGACAATGGAAGTACAGGATTCTTAAGATACCAAGCTTGTGACAATAGAACAAATAGTTTAGGATATTGGTTATGTTTTATAGATTCTAGACAAAGAAATATAGTCAGATAGAAATAGTGAAAATGCAAGAATTTAGCTTTAACTTTCATTTTACTAAAATAAATTAATGAAAGTAATATAAAAACTTAAAAACTATTGATAATATTTAAATATTACACTACAATATATGTTGAAATACCTATTATATTATGGAGGAAAATTATGATAAACGAGCAAAGAATTTTAAACGAGTTCCTTGAATTAATACAGATAGACAGTTTATCTTTAAAAGAGGGGAATGTTGCTAAAGTATTAGTTAAAAAATTAGAAGAAATAGGTTGTTCAGTTGCAGTAGATAATGCTGGTGAAAAAACAAATGGAGAAACTGGCAATATAATAGCTACATTAAAAGGAAACAAAGAAGGTAAGAAAATATTATTTAGTTCACATATGGACACAGTAACTCCAGGTATAGGAGTAAAACCTATAGTGGATGAAGCAAATGGAATAATAAAAAGTGATGGTACTACAATATTAGGTTCTGATGATAAAGCAGGTATAGCAGCTATATTAGAAGGCTTAAGATATATAAAGGAAAATAACATAGAACATACTGATATACAAGTTGTATTCTCTATATGTGAAGAATGTGGATTAGTTGGTGCTAAAAATTTAGACTATGGAAAAATAGATTCTAAATATGCTTTTGTATTAGATAGTGGAGGTTCTCCTGGAGAAATAATAGTAAAAGCTCCTGCACAAGATGTAATAAATGTTAAGATATTAGGAAAGACTGCTCATGCAGGTCTTGAGCCTGAAGCTGGTATAAGTGCTATAATGGTAGCAGCTAGAGCAATAGAAAATATGAATTTACTTAGAATAGATGAAGAAACAACTGCTAACATAGGAATTATAAACGGCGGAACAGCTACAAATATAGTAACAGGTGAAGTTAATATAGTTGCAGAAGCTAGAAGTTTAAAAGAAGATAAATTGGATGTTCAAACTAAACATATGGTAGATACTTTTGAAAAAGCTGCCAAAGATTTTGGAGCTCAAATTGAAATAGATGTAAACAGAGCATATACTCCAATTGATGTTAGTGAGGATTCTGAAATAATAAAACTTGCAAAGAAAGCTTTTTCAAACTTAGGTATAGAAGGTCATACTGAATCTACAGGAGGAGGTAGTGATACAAATATATTAAGTAAAAATGGTATCGAAGCTATAACTTTAGGAATAGGTATGAAAAATGCTCATACATTAAGCGAACATATAGCTATAAAAGATTTATATGATTCTGCTAAAATGGTAGTAGAGATAATAAAAGAAGCATAAATTTAAATAATAGTGTATAATATATATCGCCTAGCTTAAGCTAGGTGATTTTTCATTTTATAGAAGATTGATAATCTCTATTGAAAGTAAAGAGTATACATTTGCATGTAATAGTAAGTTTAATTTATATCCAGATGTATGTTTTTGATATAATATTAGAGTCGTTTTAGAAGGAGGAATAAAAATGGAAACAAGGTATGAGGAAGCAAATAAAATAACTATACAATCAATACTTTGGAATATAGCATTAACAATAATTAAGATGATAGCTGGGGTTATTGGTAACTCTAGTGCAATGATTGCAGATGGTTTACATTCAGCATCAGATATCATAAGTTCGATAGGAGTATTAATAGGTAATTATGTATCTTCTAGACCAGGAGATAGAGAACATAATTATGGGCATGAGAAAGCAGAAACATTGGTATCATTCGTATTATCAATATTACTTATATTTGTTTCTATAACAATAGGTATAGAGGCAATTAAATCTTTATTTAACTTAGATGCATTAAGTGTTCCATCAATATTACCATTAGTTGTATCAGTTATTTCAATCTTGATAAAAGAGTATCAATATAGAATAACAATAAAAATTGCTAAAAAGATAAATTCTCCAGCCTTAAAAGCTGATGCTTGGCATCATAGGTCAGATGCATTATCTTCAGTAGCTGCTTTTATAGGGATAGGAGGTTCTATTTTAGGCTTTAAGCCTTTAGACCCAATTGCATCAGTTGTAGTGGCCATATTTGTAGCTAAGGTAGGAATAGATATACTTATAAGTTCTGTTAATGAATTGATGGATGTTTCAGTTGATGAAGAAGAAATAAAAGAATTAAACTATATTGTAGCAGATACAGAAGGCGTTAAGAATCTAGGAGATATAAAGACTAGAAAACATGGAGCTATGGCATATGTGGATTTGACTATATGTGTTGATGAAAACTTGACAGTTAAGCAAGGTCATGACATTGCTACTAAACTTGAAAAACATATAATAAAACACATGGAATTTGTAAAAGGTATAACGGTTCACGTTGAACCATGTACTAATTGTCAAGGAAATAAGTGTAATAAATAATTAAACCTTAAAAAAAAGTGTAAAAAGTTATATAATTGTTTTATGATTATAAACTCTAGGGGTGGTTAAATGAGTAAGAAAAGAAAACTAAAGAAAAAAGCTGCGATATTAATAGGAGTGGTTGTTTTCTTTATAATATACTTTATATCCTTCAAAATAGGATTGAATATGGAAAAGGATAAAAGTGAAGTTCCAAAAAAGGTAGAAAGAGAAGAAGAAGATACTCGGTCTTTAATGACTCAAATAAAAGAGAAGAAGAAGATTTATATATCAGATAAGAACATAGAAAACATAAAAATCGAAGAAGATATGTGGGATGAGATAAAGTTCTTTTTCTCAGATTTTAAGAAAGTAAGAAATACCACATCTTCTTATGAAGCAGTTTACGAAGGTTATTCTGATGATGGTGTTAAGTTTTCTACAGACCTTAACTTTTTTAGAGTATATACTGTAAACAAAGAAGAGTATTATAAAGTTCCAGTTGATTCTAAGAGTGCTTTTAAGAAGCTTTTAGATGAAAGTATATATACTTCATTTGACCTCTTAAGTCACTATAAAGATTGGAAAGAAGTGACTATATCTCATGGAAAAGAAATTAAAAAGGTTCATAGATGGAAGTTTGATGATTTAGCGCATAAGATGATTTCAAAGAGGGTTGTAGGGAAAGTTCAGCCTGAGAAAAGTAAAGAAAGAAGTGAATATAACTTTACTATAGACATAAAAGGCGATAATTTTGCTGTAAAAGTTGAAACAATGGGAAAAGATTATGTGAAAGTCACTTCTAAAAAAACTGTATCTTACTATGAGGTTCATACAAGTTTGTTTGATTATCTTAAAAACGAGATATTTGAAATTGGAAAGAAATAAGATTTTAAGAAGGCTATCAAATCAGATATTTGATAGCCTAAATTACTTTTTATATATTATTTTTCAACCAACAAGTCTGCAACTTTATAAATTGGACCAGCACCAGCAGTTATTACTAAATCATTATCATTAACATTTTCACGTAAATATTTTACTATATCTTCAAATTCTTTTATGTAGATAGCATCTACATTGTTTTGATATAACTTTTCAACTAAGTCTTTAGAATGTATGTCTCCTGGGTCATTTTCTCTAGCAGCATATATATCTGTTATTATAACTTTATCAGCTGCATAGAATGCTTCTGAGAATTCACCTAAAAGAGATTTTGTTCTAGTATAAGTATGTGGCTGGAAGATACACCATAAAGTGGATTTTTTTAATTTTTTAGCAGCAGCTAAAGTAGCTTTTAATTCAGTTGGATGATGTGCATAATCATCTATTACTAAAGCATTTTTATAATATCCTTTAGTCTCAAATCTTCTTCCTACGCCTTTATAAATCTTTATATTTTTTCTTATAGTCTCTAAATCAATACCAGAAACAAGAGCTGCCATTATAGCAGAAGATGCGTTGTATATATTATGAAGACCATATACAGAAAGTTCAAATTCTCCTAGGTCTCTTCCTTGATATTCTATTTTAAATATTCCATGACCACCATTGTCAAAGTGAATATCTTTTATTACAGCATCATTATCAGAGTCTCTACCGTATTTTATAATAGTAGCCTTAACATCGTACAATATGTCATCAACATTCTCATCATCACCATTTATTATGAAATAGCCATCTGGAGGTAATAGCTTACCAAATTTGTTAAAAGAAGCCTTGATTTCATCTATACCAGAGAAATAATCAAGATGGTCTTCCTCAACATTTAAGACTATAGATATTTTAGGGTTAAAATTAAGGAAGCTATCTACATATTCACATGCTTCAGTTATAAAGTGGTCAGAATTACCTATCTTAACATTACCACCTATCATACTTAAGTTACCACCAACTAGTATAGTTGGGTCTAAATCTGCATATTCAAAGATTGTAGATAACATAGATGTTGTAGAAGTCTTTCCATGTGTTCCAGAAACTGCTATAGAGTTCTTATATTCCCTCATGATTTGGCCTAAAAAAGTAGCCCTGTTCATTACTAATTTATTTTTTTCTTTAGCAGCTATAAGTTCTTCATTGTCTGGATGAACTGCTGCTGTATAAACAACCATATTTACATTATCTGATATGTTCTCTTTTTTCTGACCGATATAGATAGTTGCCCCTTGGTCTCTAAGTTTGTCTAATAGATATGATTCGTTTGAATCCGAACCTGAAACTTGGTAACCTTTATTGATACATATTTCAGCTAATGCACTCATGCTGATACCGCCAATTCCTATAAAGTGTATATTCATAATAAAACCACCTTTCTTTTTAATTAAGTCCTACAATATGAACTATTTTTGTGGTATAATAATATAATGTTCAATATTTTATAATTAATATGCATATAATATTATATGTATTTTATTTTTGAATATAATAAAACATAAGTAATATTATACCACAATAAGAATTGTTATGCATTAGTTAGTTTAACGTTATATAAAGGTACTTGTAGGAGGAAATAGCAATGAAATTTAAAAGAACAGAGAGAATTGGAGCGATAGTTAAAATACTATCTGACAATCCAAATAAAATATATACATTAAGTTATTTTACAAATCAATTTAATGCAGCAAAATCAACAATAAGTGAAGATTTATTAGTTGTAAAGAATGTATTTGAAAAACTTCATTTAGGTAAAGTTATAACTATCTCAGGAGCAGCGGGAGGCGTAAAATATATACCTAAAACTTCTATAGCAGAAAATGCAGAGTTCTTAATGGAATTATGTGAGAAAATATGTGACAAGTCTAGAATATTATCTGGTGGTTTTTTATACTTGATTGATTTAATTTATGACCCTACAATAGCTGCTAAAATAGGAAAGATATTTGCCTCAAATATTGATTATGTAGATGCAGATTATGTTGTAACAATGGAGACAAAAGGTATACCTATGGCACTTATGACTGCTAAAGCTATGAATTTACCTCTAGTAATAATAAGAAAAGATATAAAAGTATCAGAAGGTCCTACTCTTAGTATGACATATGTGAGTGGTAATAGAAGTTCTAAGGTTGAGAGTATGAGTTTGCCAAGAAAAGCCCTTAAGCCAGACAGTAAGGTTATAATTATAGATGATTTCATGAGGGGTGGAGGTACTATAAAAGGAATGGTAGACCTTATGAATGAATTTGGTGCAGAAGTTATAGGTACTGGAGTATTCATATCTACAACAAACCCTTCAGAAAAGATGGTAAAAGATTATATCTCATTAATTCAGCTGGATGTCGATGGAGATAAAATAGTAGTAGAGCCAAATTTAAAGACTTTTAAAGATGAATATAGAAATGAAGATTTAGATGAGGAAGAAGATTCAGAATTTGAATTTGAGATAGATGAAGATTAATAAAAAAAATATTTAGAAAAATATGTAAAAATAAAAAGAGGATATCCCTAGTTGTTCATAGAATTACTTAAAAAACAGTTTATATTAATTTATTCCAGCGATAATAATTTTAATATAAATTAATTTCTGTCAAAATCAAAGGGGGATATTTTGGTATGAAGATAACTGACGTAAGAGTAAGAAAATTAACAGAAGAAGGTAAGATGAAATGTATAGTTTCAATAACTTTCGATAATTTGTTTGTAGTACATGATATAAAAGTTATAGAAGGCCATAATGGCCTATTTATAGCAATGCCTAGCAGAAAAGTAGGCGAAGGAAATTTCAGAGATATAGCTCATCCAATAAATGCAGAAATGAGACAAGTTTTAGAAGATGCAGTTTTACAAGCGTATCATGAAGCATTAGTTCAATGGGAAGTAGCTGCTGAATAATAATAAATATATAAAATGGAGAGAGCCCGAACATTTAGGCTCTTTTTAAATGGAGAATTTGTATTAAAATATGTACTTTTTAGTAAAAAAGTGCTATATTATTAGTGATAATGTATATGTTGTATACAAATTGTCAAATAAATGTATTATAATGTATATTGATTGAGAGAATAATACGAATAAAATTAAATTGATTGAATGGAGTGTATCAATGAACTTTAAAGCTATAATCCTTGCCGCAGGCAAAGGAACAAGAATGAAGTCTAAATACCCAAAAGTTATTCATAAAGTATGTGGAAAAGAAATGGTCAACCATATTATAGATGTTTCAAAAAAATCTGGTGTAAAAGATACTGTTGTGATTTTGGGACATGAAGCTGAGGTAGTAAAAGAAAAACTAGCAGAAGAAACTATAATAGCTATGCAAACAGAACAGCTTGGAACAGGACATGCTGTAAAGATGGCTAAAGAATATATTAATGATGAAGATATAATAGTTGTACTTTGTGGAGATACTCCACTTATAAAGGAAGAGACATTAAAAAAATTATTTGAATATCATATAGAAAATAAATATCATGCCACAGTTCTTACAACAAGAGTTGGAAACCCAACAGGTTATGGTAGAATAATAAGAGATAAGAAGGGTGACCTTCTCAGAATAGTGGAACAAAAAGATGCAAATTCAGAAGAAAAAATGATAAGTGAGATAAACTCTGGAATTTATTGTTTTAATGGTAAGAGTCTTAGAGAAGCGTTAGATTTGTTAAATAATAACAATGCACAAGGCGAATATTATTTAACTGATACTGCTAAAATAATGAGAGATAAAGGTCTTAAAGTTGGTGCATTTGCAGGTTCAACTATTGAAGAGCTTATGGGTGTTAATTCAAGAGTAGAATTATCAAAAGCAGAAGAGATTATGAGAAGAAGAATAAATGAATCTCATATGGTAAATGGAGTGACTATAATAAACACTAACTCTACCTATATAGAATCTGATGTTGATATAGGTAATGATACTATAATATATCCAGGAGTTATGTTACAAGGGAAAACAAAGATAGGTTCAGATTGTATAATTGGGACAAATTCATCTATAACAAATTCAGAAATAGGTGATGGTACAGAAGTAAAAAATTCAACTATAATTGATAGTAAAGTTGGAGAAAATACTACTATTGGTCCATATGCATATCTAAGACCAAAGAGTAACTTAGGAAACAATGTAAAAATAGGCGATTTTGTTGAAGTAAAAAATGCTGTTATAGAAGATGGTTCAAAGGCATCTCATCTTTCTTACATAGGAGACGCACATGTTGGTAAAAATGTAAACATTGGATGTGGAGTAGTCTTTGTAAACTATGATGGTAAAAACAAATTTAAATCAATAGTAAAAGATAATGCATTTATAGGTTCAAATTCTAACCTAGTTGCACCAGTAGTTGTAGAAGAAAAAGGATATATAGCAACTGGTTCAACAATAACACACGATGTTCCAGATGGAGCCTTGGCAATAGCTAGAGAAAGACAAGTTATTAAAGAAGGCTGGGTAGAAAAGAAGAATCAAAAAGATGCAGAAGGTAAGTAATCATTAGTTTATTATTTTGGCTAATAAATTTAGCTCGAAATTATTATAAATTATATTCACTAGGATTTTAAAATTTTCAGGAGGGTTACATAAATGAATACTAGCGGAAGCGAGATTAAAATTATTGCAGGTAATTCATCGAAAGAGTTAGCGCAGAAGATAGCTGACTATATAGGTGTATCAGTGCTAGACTGTGAAGTAGGTACATTCAGTGATGGTGAAATATGTGTAAACATGAATGAGACAGTAAGAGGTTGTGATGTGTTTGTAGTACAATCTACTAACAGTCCAGTAAATGATAACTTAATGGAGTTATTAATCTTAATTGATGCATTAAAGAGAGCATCAGCAGGAAGAATAACAGCAGTTATTCCTTACTATGGATATGCAAGACAAGACAGAAAAGCTAAGGCAAGAGATCCAATCACTGCTAAATTAGTTGCAAACTTAATAACTGCTGCTGGAGCAGACAGAGTATTAACAATGGATTTACATGCAGCTCAAATACAAGGATACTTTGATATACCACTAGACCACTTATTAGGAGGAACAATATTAGCAGATTACTTCAATGAAAAGAAAATAGAAGATTTAGTAGTAGTATCTCCTGACTTAGGAAGTGTTACTAGATCAAGAAAATTTGCTAATACTTTAAATGGAGAAGTACCAATAGCTATAATAGATAAGAGAAGACCAAAAGCTAATGTATGTGAAGTTATGAACTTAATAGGTGACGTTAAAGGTAAAAATGTTATACTATTAGATGACATGATAGATACAGCAGGAACAATAGTTAATGCAGCAAATGCACTTAAAGAATTTGGTGCAAAAGATGTTTATGCTTGTTGTACTCATGGTGTATTATCAGGACCAGCTATTGAAAGAATTTCTAATTCAGAGATAAGTGAGTTAATAGTTCTTGATACTATACAACTTCCTGAAGAGAAAAGAATTGATAAGATAAAGATAAAAACTGTAGCTCCTTTATTTGGTGATGCTATAAGAATGATATTCTCTAACGAATCAGTAAGTAAATTATTCTAATTTATTAGATTTATAAGAGTTGTTTAAAAGGATATAAAACTTTTGGACAACTCTTTTTTGTTATTTTAATTTATAGGAATATTTTAGATGTGTATATGTAATTTTAGAAAAGGATTATAGTTTGAAACTTTGGTGAATTTAAGTAAAAATAAGTATAAGAAGTAAATAAAATTATGAATATTATGAATATAAAAAATATTTAGAAAAAGTATTGAAAAATTTCAGATTATGTAGTATTATGTAAATATAAATAAAGAAAGAGGTGTTTCCAATGGGAAGGTCAGAAGATGAACCCTTAATAATTAAATGATTCAGTCACAATCTATAAGGAATAAAAAAATCTATTGAAAGTTTATTTATAAGAATTGAAAATAGTATCTATTCTATATCTTTAATGTTTGTGAGAGGGTTCTGGATTATATAAAGTTACTGTAAAGAAAGTAATTTTGCACAATAAGCATATCTGTAAATGAAGAATTTCGTTTATATAGTGATTGTGGCTGAATCATAATTAAAAGAGATAGAATGTTTATAATAGATGATTTTAATAAAATACTATATTGTAATAGCTTCTAGCTTTCAAATAAATATTAGCAAAGGATGGAAATGACGATGATAAAACTAAATGATAATTTATAAATATCTCCTTACGATATATGATAATTGTAGGGAGATGTTTCTTTTTTTGTATAGTATAAATATCTCTAGAAGTTGTGTTTCAATATGTAAAAAATTGGTATATATAAATAATATAAACTTAGTTGATAAAATTTGGTAACTATTATATAATATAAGTGGATATGTATATATAATTATGCATTACCCTGAATTTAATAGAAATAGAAACGTTGATATATGTTCTGTGATGTGGGCACCTTGGGACATATGGAGTTAGTGGTGCAACCGGCTATGGAATTGTATTTATTTATGGATACTTTTATTTTCATAGCATTTTTTGTTTTAAGATGGTTATATGCTAGAAATAAATCTGGTTAGTACGTGTAAATAACTTTACTTAGATTTTAACCAGGTATATTATAAGTAAGTATTAATTAAAAAAATTGAGGGGGAATAAAAATGAAGTTAAGAAAGAATAAAAAAGGTTTCACTTTGGTGGAATTATTGGTAGTAATTGCAATTATAGGTATATTAGCAGTAGTAGCAGTTCCAGCTTTATTTAGTAATATAAATAAGGCTAAGGTAGCAAGTGTTGAGTCTGATTATAGTTCAGTTAAGAGTGCAGCATTATCTTTTTATTCAGATAAGAATAAATTGCCTGAACAAGCAAGTGATTTGAATGAGCTTAAGGACTATATGGAAAGCATACCAACTAATCCAGATGTAGGAACATCATATGAGCTTAAGGTTGTTGGAGCTAAATTAGCACTTCAAATAAATGGAGCTACATTAACAAAAGCACAAATAGATAAATTGATAAGTGATATAGGGTTAGATAAGATATATATAAATGCAGATCTTTCAACAGCTTTAAAAGAGAGTGATAAAAATAGCATTAAAGATAAAACACTATATTTAACTCTTATAGAAAATACTAATTTGTAATTAAATAAAAAACATGTATTAGTTTCAAATTAATAGAATTTAAAAGACAGGAAGAAAAATCTTCCTGTCTTTTTATACTATTTTCTTTAATATCCAATCACAAATGATGATATAATTGAGATAGTAAAGGAGTGAAATCTGTGGCTAAAAAAGTTAGAATAGGAGACAAACTGGTTGAAAAAGGATACATAACAGAAGACCAGCTTAAATGGGCATTATCAGAGCAAAAAAACAGTGGAAAAAGACTAGGAGAATTTCTAGTACAAGAAGGTCTTATAGATAGTAACTTATTAATAAGTGTATTAAAAGAACTTTTGGATATAGAAAGTGTATTTTTAGAAGGAACAGAAATAGACACATTAGCTACAAAAATGGTTCCAGAAAATATATGCAAAAGATATGCGATATTTCCATTCAAAATCGATGGAGACAAGATATGTCTAGCTATGTCAGACCCACAAGATAGAGAAGCAGTTCAAGATGTAAGACGTATGTCAGGGAAAGATGTAGAAATATTTATATCGAGTGCAGAAGATATAAATAAAGCAATAGGTCATGCTTATGCTCATTCAGAAATAAATAAGGCAATGACTGAGTACAACAAGAATAGAACTGGTGGAGTAAGAGAAACAGTAATACTTGAAGAAGATGTAAACGCAGCTCCAATAGTAAGATTAGTAAATAACATACTAGAAAATGCTGTGAGAATGGAAGCAAGTGATATACATATAGAACAAAGCGAAAATTACATGCGTGTTAGATTTAGAATAGATGGTATGCTAAGGGAATATATGAGAATGAACTCAGCACCATACAAAGCAGTAGTAAGTCGTATCAAAATAATGTCAGATATAAATATATCTGAAAAGAGAATCCCACAAGATGGCAGAATATATTTAAAAGTAGATAACAAACCTATAGATTTTAGGGTTTCTACAATGCCAACTAATAGGGATGAAAAAATAGCCATGAGGGTTCTTGATAAGAGTAATTTTATGGTTAGTAAAGAAGTACTAGGAATAGATGAACATGGCTCTAAGATATATGACGAGTTGATAAACACTCCTTATGGGCTTATATTGGTAGTTGGTCCTACTGGAAGTGGAAAGACAACTACATTATATTCAATGTTAAATCAATTAAATACAGAAAATAGGAACCTCCTAACTATAGAAGACCCTATAGAGTATGAATTACCTGGCGTAAATCAATCTCAAATAAATGAAAAAGCAGGTCTTACCTTTGCCAGTGGACTTAGAGCTTTTATGCGTCAAGACCCAGATATAATAATGGTTGGGGAGATAAGGGATACTGAAACTGCGGAAATAGCAATAAGAGCTTCTCTTACAGGACATTTAGTTTTAAGCACATTACATGCAAATACAGCAGTTGGAGCAATTTCTCGTCTTTTAGATATGGATGTAGAAAGTTTTTTGATAACTTCATCTGTTTTAGGGGTAATATCTCAAAGACTTACAAGAAAAATTTGTGAGCATTGTAGGGTTTCATATGAAGCAGATATCGGAGAAAAAAAGGCTCTTGGTATTGATATAAATGAATCAGTAACTATTTATAAAGGAGAAGGATGTGAAAGATGCAATAATACAGGATATAAGGGGCGTCTAGGTATATTTGAAATGCTTGAAATAACACCAGAAATAAAAGAGTTAATAGATTCATCTGCCAATCAAAGAGAAATTTTAAAGGTAGCTAGACAACAAGGTATGATTAGTCTAAAAGAGGATATAGTTAAAAAGGTTTTAAATGGAAAGACAACAGTAGAAGAAATGATTAGAATAATTTTGATGACTGATTAAAGGATGATATTATGAAAAGTTTTAAGTATACAGTGATAAAAGAGGATGGAAAAAAGCAAACTGATGTGATTGAAGCTAATGATTTTAATGAAGCTAGAAATCTACTTAGAAAAAGAAATCTTAGAGTTCTCGAAATTAAAGAAAGTAAAAGTAAAAATATAAGTGTCTTTAGTAGAAAGAGAAAAAAAGACTTAGGAGCTGACCAGATAAGCCACTTTTGTAGACAGTTTGCTATTATAGTATCTTCAGGTATAAATAGTATCTCAGGACTAGAAACATTAGCCAGAAGGTCAACTAATGTTACCTTGAGAGAAGAAATTAATCGTATAGTGGCAGAAATAAAAATAGGTTCTACTATTGCAGATTCAATGCTTTCATCAAAATCAAAGTTTCCAAAATTACTTGGAGCTATGGTAGCTACAGGTGAGGCCACAGGTAAATTAGATGAAGTATTAAAAAGTATGGCTTCATTTTACTCAAGTGAACATAGAATTAAGCAAAAGCTTAGAAATGCAGCGACATATCCACTAATAGTTTTAATTTCTTCATTTATAATGATTTTTATATTTACAGCATTTATGGTGCCTAAGATGGTTAATTCAATTACAACAGTAGGTGCAACCCTTCCCCTTATAACAAGAATTGTTATGGGGTTTGGTATGTTTATGAAGAAGTTTTGGATAATAGTACTTCTAGCTATTATACTGTCCATTTACCAATTTAAGAAATATTTAAAAACACCAATTGGTAGAGCGCATAAAGATAGAGTCATAAATAAGATACCTATTTTAGGAAAAGGAATAAACTGTATGGTAGCTACACGTTTTTCAAGAGCATTGTATCTATTTGTATCAACAGGGTACCCATTAGTTCAGGGACTTGATTATATTATAGATAGTGTAAATAATACCATGGCAGAAAAGATTTTGTCATCAGCTAAAGATGGAATAACAAGAGGTGAGGGCTTAGCAGAAAACTTAGAGAGATATACCTATTTTGATTCTGTATTAGTGCAGATGATAGCTATAGGAGAGCAGACAGGGGAGTTAGAGAATATAAGCAGACAGATGGCCGAATTCTATGAGTATGAATCCGAAATTTATTTAAATAGGATGGCATCAATGATAGAACCTGTTTTAATAATTGCAGTTGGTATTATAGTTGCGGTACTGGTTGTATCAATATTTATGCCAATGCTTAGTATATATGATGCTATGTAGGAGGGAAAGGACAAATGAACAAGGTTTATGTATCATATTATGGCGATTCTATTTCCATAGTTGAGGGCAGATATAAACATGATAAAGATAAGTTTTATATAAAAAATTTTAATGCGTTTTCAATAGAGGATATTGCACAAGATTTTTCTAAGGAAAAGTATGCTCTATTGAGATACGCATTAGAAAATATTAAGTTAAAATCAAGACATGTAGTTTTTTGTTTAAATACAAGAGATGTAATTCTAAAACCCCAAAAACTCCCTAAGATGGATAAAAAGGATTTAGATGGATTTATGAAGCTAGAAATGGATGAGATGATGGCTTTGGAATCAGATGAATATGTGTTTTCATATGAAGTATCTAGTGAAACATCAGATAGTTCAACTGGTGAGGAGTCAAGTCTAAATCTTATCATTGGAGCTATAAAAAAGGAAGAAATAAATGCAATTGTAGAGATAATGCATGAGTTCGATTTAATATTGGATAGAATAGATACATTATCAACAGCTTATTTAAGAATTCTTAAAAATTTGGATTACAACGATATAATGGTAACTAACATAAGTGACAATAGTACAATTATAAATATATATAAGAAAGATACTTTATTTATTAGTGATAATATACCGATAAGAATAACTGCAAAAGATATGGAAATGCAATTATTAAATGTAGTAGAAGAATCAAAAGGCCTTATGAATTACTATTCGTCAAGAAACTTTGGTAAGGTTACAGATACCATATTAATATTAGGAAAAAGATATTCAAATAAATTGATTTACGAGGCTTTTAGTTCTGCATTTTCAAATTATGTTTCTCAAGGTCTTACTGAAATAATGGATATATCTGATATGATAACTGGAGATATAGACGAAGATGATATAAATTCAATTGTAGAGCTTCTAGGAAGTATGATAGAACCTAAAGGTAAAAAGGATTTTGAAAATATAAATTTTTTACCAATGGATATACTCAAAAAACAGATGAAAGCCAAGCAAGTGAAAAACATACTAAAAATAGCACCAATAGTTATTTTAGTTCTCGCTATTCCATATCTATGTTTGATTTTTTCAAATAGCTTAGCTAATAAAGAGCTTGAAAATGTTAATGATGAAATAAGAAGTATTGAATCTGCATATTATCAGATTGGAAATATAGAAAAGATGATACAAAGCAAAACTGAAGAAATAAAAGTATATGATATGTTAATTGGGAAAAAGGTGAAGTGGGAAAATTTATTGGATGATATAGATAAAAATACTCCAAGTAGAGTTGAGCTAACAAGTTTATCAACTACTTATCAAAATTTTGGAACTACTAATAAAACTGAAAACTCAAATAATGATAAAGCTACTACAAATAAATCAAGTAATAATGAAACAAAATCAAACACAAAAAGCAATAGTGATGGAAATAAAACTAGTAGTGATTTAAGTGAAGAGAAGACTACAAATATATCAGAAGCATTAACTGGGGATAGTGAAACTAATGATACAGATACAGAGAAGGATGATAAGACACCATTATATGACAAGATACCAAATATCATAAACATAGAAGGAAATGCTAAAGATTCTTCTTATGTAGGTCAATTTTTATATAAACTAAAGGGATTGTATTATTTTGAGGATGTTAAATTACATAGCATAAAAAATAATGAAGAAGATTCTAATTATACATTTAACATGACATTATACCTGAAAGAAGGTGTATTAACTAATGAATAAAGATATATTTAAAAAAGATATAAAAGATATATTCAAAGTGGAGGTTACTCTAAAAGGAATTCTTATAAAAGTCATAATTTTATTAGCTATTTTATCATATG
Source organism: Clostridioides sp. GD02404 (assembly GCF_045898275.1). Classification (NCBI taxonomy): domain Bacteria; kingdom Bacillati; phylum Bacillota; class Clostridia; order Peptostreptococcales; family Peptostreptococcaceae; genus Clostridioides; species Clostridioides sp. GD02404. The sequence continues at coordinate 41,862 of NZ_JBJOCA010000019.1, read as the reverse complement.
GCTACTTTGGGCTTTATCCTCAATACCAAAAATATGTTGCTACAAAAAATTCTGTAAAACAATCTACAGAAAAATTAAATACGTATAAAGAGAAAACAGCTCTTATGCCAAAATATGAAAAACAACTTAAGGAAATTGAAAGTGAACTTAAAGAAAAAAGTAAAAACCTTTTATATGATATGCAAGATGGTCTTTTTTTAATAGGTCTAGACAAAAAAATGAAAGCATACAATATAGACTTAACTAGTTACGATGTTGGAAACGTTAGAGAATATGAACATTTTTATGGTATATCAACAACAATAAGTGTCAGAGGTGATTATAGAAACGTCAAGAAATTAATGGCTTACTTAGAAGAACAAAAAAATGTTACTCAGATATTAGATTATACAATGACTTCATATATAGAGCCAGAAAAAGAAGAAAAAGAAACGACAACTAGTAAGGATTTAATTAAAAATGTGAACATAAATAAAGATACAAAAATATATTGGGTAGAAGGCGAAGATAGATGGCACTTATATAATGATTGTCCATTGATAAAAGAAGGAGAAATTCTAAAAAATGATAAGCTTTTAGATAGGTCTACTAGTTATCTATGTAATACTTGTGTACTTAGAGCAGCTACAGAGAAAGAAATACGAAAAGAAGTTGTAGCTCCAGAAGCAGAAGGTGTAGTGGATGCTACATTCAAATTTATAATGTACACTAAGGATAATACTACTATGATACTTGATACAGATAATCCATCTTCATGGAGACCAGGAAAATATAATCCATTTAAGTCTAGTGCAAAATAAAGCTAAATGGGCTTTAAAGATAGGTGATAAACTTGTACAAAAATAATGAAAAAGGTCTTACCTTATTAGAAATAATCATAGCTGTATTTATATTGACTATAGTTTTAAGTATTTCTTATAAAGTGTTTAATGGTATAACATTAGCAGTAAAGAAACAACAAATCATTACAGATGCTCAAGTAAATGTTAATTTGATTAATAAGTATCTAAATAGGGATTTAGAAAACTGTAAAGAGGTAACCAAAGCTAGCTCAGGTGATAATTATGAATATAATATAGAGACACCAGATAATATTGTAAGGTATGAAGTTTCTATAGAAACCAAAAATAATACAGGAGTATATTCTGTAACGAGAATTCAAGAAAATACTTCTGATGCTGATAATGCAGTTAGAGAAGAAATAATCTCTAATCAACCACTAGTTCAAAATAATAAAGAAATGAAGGAAACACCATTTAAAATAGAGAAGCAAACTGATAAATCTATTTATACTGTAAGTATATACTATAATGAATCAACACAAGAAAGTCAGAAAGACAGTGATTTAAACAATAAGACTTATACATTTGATGTTATGTCTAGAATTGGGTAATAAGAATTTATTTAAAAATAAGTAGGTTGATAAAATATGGGTAAAAAGAGTAATGAAAAAGGATTTTCCTTAATTGAAGTACTGGTAGCCCTGGCTATTATGGGAATTATACTATTTGCATTTTTTAACATTATCAATACTAATAACAAAGCTAACACTAAAAATGACACAGATATAAGTTCCTTAAACTATGTTCAAAGTGAAATAGAAAATCTGAGGGGAAAAATAAAGAGTGGAGAATTTGATTTTGATAGTTTAGATAAACAAGAAGATGGGAATGTTGTGTATGAAAAACTAATAGATAAGTCAAAAAAAGTAGTGTATGATAAAGTACTTAGTAAGGATGATGTGAGTCTATATGATACTCCATACGAAAAGATTACAACTATAAAAGATAAAAATGGAGATTTAATTGACAAAGAAAGTATTGCAAATAAGATAAAGATTACTGTAGAAGATAAAAATGGTCAAATATATAAAATAACTGCAATTGGGAAAAGTATGAATGACTATTCAAGTAAAAAAGAAGTTAAAATTGTAACTGAAATATTTAAAGATAAATAATTTTACTTGGGGGTGAGATTTTGAGGAAGTGGAATAAATCTAAAAGTGAAAGAGGGGCAGCTTTAGTTTTAGTTTTGGTAGTGGTGGCATTGCTTTCTATTGTGGGATTGACATTTTCAAATCAGATAGCTAATAGAATAAAATCTACAAAGACTACTAATGAGGGTATACAAGCAAAGTATTTGGCAGAAACATGTGTGGAAAATAGTATTGATAAAACATATACAAAATTATATGATGAGCTTGAAAAAATAGATAATGAGTTTAAAAATGAAAATAAAGAAAAATCTATATCTAGGTCAACATTAAGGAATATATCAGATACAGATATTAATAATCAAGATGATGAAAATCTTCCAAAAGAAAGATTAGGTTATATGAATAATATAAAGTCTTATTTAAGTAAGGCTTCTTCAGATTTAGAAAAAGCTAGTATAGAGTTAAAAAAATTACAGGATTTAAATATACTTGATGATAGAGATTTTGAAGAAGTAAATATAAATATTCTATCACATAGAGATTCTATATTAGCAATCTTGAAGAATTATACTTCTGGAGATATAAATAAAATAAGTGAAAGTGTTTTGGATGGAGATATAAATTCAACTACGATTACTGAAACAAAGTTAATAAATAATGATATTGTTTTAAAAATGTTCTTAGATGAAGGTAAAGTTGAAAAAGAACAATTAAATCCTACATTTTCATACACTTATAAGGCACTAGATAATATTTCCTTGGCAATGCAAAATATGATTGAGTATAGACATACATTTCATATTGATGACCCAAAAGTAGAGGTATCTGATGGAATTCCAAATTCTCAACAATATTATGACTTAATACAAAGTTCTATAATGAATAGTAAGACATATAATTGGAAGGATACATGGGAGAAATTAGAAGTATTATTGAAAGATTTACCAAATCAAACTGAAGGATTTAATTCCTTAAGAGTTCATTTGAGAAATAATGTAAGAAAATTTGAACAGTTAAGTGATAATATATCTAATGGTAATAAAAATACGGCAGAAGCTTTTCTAGAATATAAAGATTTATTATATGAGATATCAGAACAATGCAATCAGTTAAAAAGTATGTCTTATGAGAAGATACCAGTTAGATATGACAATATGGCTTTGATAACAAACTTCAATTATATACAAAATGATCTTTTAGCAGAAATAAAGTGCAGACTGAAAGAATTAAAACCTCAAGAAGTTGATAAAACAGAAGACACTACTATAAAAATACCTTTTTACAAAGCTAACTATGATATGACAAAAGAAGGTTGGCCAGAATTAAAAGAAAATGGCTCAGGGTCAGAATTGAGTTTAATAGTAACTGGGGATGAAGACGGAATAAAAGAGGTAGAAATTAAAGAAGGACAAGAAAAAATTCTCGGATTAGGTGTTGAAGAAAACTCAAATTCAAAATATGAAGTTGAGGCTAAAGTTAAATTTAATATAAATGTAGATTCAAATATATTAGATAATTATGATATAAAAGACAAAATTTCAATTAGCCATGACATAAGTTCATACAAAAAAGTAAACTAAACACAAAAATACAACTTAGTATAAACGAATAAGTAATAAATTAACTTTGTATATTTATTACCAAAAAATAAGTAAACTAATAAAAGATATGGAGATTAAATATTATGTATATTTATGATTTATTGGAGCAAGGTATAAGACTGAACGCATCAGACATACACATAACGGTTGGAACGAATCCTGTAGCTAGAGTAAAAGGTGGATTTGTAAAGCTAAGTGAGCAGATACTTACACCAGAAATAACAATGCAAATGGCAAAAGACATAGCAGGGGAATCTATGTTTAAAGTAATAGAAGAACATGGAGAAGCTGATTTTTCAGCTTCTCTAAAAACAGGTGAAAGATTTAGGGTAAACTCATATAGACAAAAAGGCGATTACGCAATAGCAATAAGAACTATAACAGCAGAGATACCAACTTTTGAGAAATTAGGTCTTCCAGAAAATATAAGGTCATTTACTGAAAGGCATAAAGGATTAGTTTTAGTTACAGGTCCAACAGGAAGTGGTAAAAGTACAACACTTGCAAGTATGATAAATATAATAAATGAAACACAGCAAAAACATATAATTACACTTGAGGACCCAATAGAATATGTACATCATCATAAACAAAGCTTGGTAAATCAAAGAGAAGTAGGAACTGATACAGAAAGTTTTCACTCAGCTCTTAGAGCTATCTTGCGTCAAGACCCAGATGTAATACTAATAGGAGAGATGAGAGACCCTGAGACTGTGTCAATAGCATTAACAGCAGCAGAAACAGGGCATTTGGTATTTTCAACACTACATACAGTTGGAGCAGCTAAGACAATAGATAGAATAGTTGATATGTTCCAACCATCTCAACAGCAACAAATAAAGACTCAGTTATCTACAGTTTGTGAAGGGGTAGTGTCACAACAATTACTTCCTACAGCTGATGGAAAAGGTAGAATAGCTGCTATTGAATTGATGTTTGCTACTCCAGCAATAAAAAACTTAATAAGAGAAGGAAAAACATATCAGATTCCAAACATGATACAGACTGGGGTTAAAGCAGGTATGAAGACTATGGACCAAGATTTAATGGAACTTTATAAAAACGGAAAGATTACAAAAGATATGGCGCTTAGTAGATGTACTGACCAAGAGTTTATGACAAGGATGATAGGTGGAGTAAATTATAATGGACATTATAATCGTTAATTTATACGTATTTATAGTTGGACTAGTATTTGGAAGTTTCTTTAATGTTTGCATTTTTAGGATTCCAGAAGGTATATCTATTTCTAGACCTCCATCACATTGTATGAGTTGTAACACTAGATTAAAGCCTATAGACTTAATACCAGTACTAAGCTATTTAATAAGTGGTAGAAAATGTAGATATTGTTGTGAGAAAATCTCTAGTAGATATGCTCTAGTAGAATTAATTACAGGAATTTTATTTTTAACAGTGTTTATGATATATGGAATATCTACAACAACCATTTATTATTTAGTTCTTGTGTCTTTACTGATTATAATAACATTTATAGATATTGACCACTTTATAATACCAGATAGAATACTGATTTTTGGAGCTATATTTGCTATAATTTTTAATCTCATTTTTAAAGAAATACCAATTAAGAATTCCATTATAGGAGCTTTTATCTGTGGAGGGAGCGTTTGGCTTATTGTGCTTCTTATTGAATTTATGGTAAAAAAAGAGTGTATGGGTGGAGGAGATATTAAACTATTTGCAATGATAGGTCTTTATATGGGTGTTAAAAATGGTCTTTTGACTGCCCTACTAAGCGTTTATGTAGGTGCAGTATATGGAATTTGTGTGATAATCTTAAGTAAGATAAAGAGAAAGAAATACAATTCTGTTATACCTTATGGTCCATTTATATCAATTGGAGCATTAATAACAATCTTATGTGGGAAACCGTTACTTGAACTTTATTTTTCTATGATTATGTAGAAAATAGTTAAACTTAATCAAGTTTTAATTTTTATAAAAATGAATTAAAGTATTCAATAAGGACAATATTATTATTAACCCTATTACTAACGTGCTATAGACTATGGAGTATATAATAATAATTTCCTTATTTTTTGCGCATTTGATAAATAAATCTCTAGATATTTTTTGTGCTAGAGGAAAGAAAAATCTATATAATATGTTTTTTATTTACATAATAACTGTAGTCTTATCTGTATTAATATATCTAAAGTTTGGAATTAGTGTAGAATGTGTACAATATATGGTATTAATTCCATTTCTAATAATTATATCCATTATAGATTACTACACAATATATGTATATGATATAACAATAGTTAGTGGTATAATAGTTCAAGGTATAATTTTTTTGGTATTTTGTAATATTGTTAAGTTTGACTATATAAATCATATAATTGGACTAGCAATAGGCTTTGTTATACCTTATATTATTGCTAAATTAACAAAAGGATTAGGCTATGGAGATGTAGGTCTCTATAGCTTATGTTGCTTTGCATTGGGAAATAATTATGGTTTTTATGTGATAGTTTTATCATTTATGTTAGCGTTTTTGTTTTTTGTTGTTTTATACATACCTAAAATATTTAAAGGTATAAACATAAAAAGGCAGATTCCTTTTACACCTTTTATTTCCTTATCGACAATTATAATAATATTTACAGAGTATAATATATTTGATTTTTATTATAGTTTGTTATACAAATTTATATAACAGGAGGTAAGAAATGTACGTAGTAGTAGGGTTAGGTAATCCAGGAAAGAAATATGAGAAGACTAGACATAACGTTGGATTTGATGTTATAGATATTCTTGCAAAAGAATACAACATTAGTGTCACTAAAATAAAGCATAAAGCTTTAATTGGTGAAGGTAGAGTAGGTACTGAAAAAGTATTATTAGTAAAACCACAAACTTATATGAATTTAAGTGGAGAAACATTAATAGATATATATAAATATTATAAGGTTGATTTAAGTAATATAGTAGTAGTATACGATGATATAGACTTAGAGGTTGGAAAAATACGTATAAGAAAAAAGGGAAGTGGGGGAACACATAATGGTATGAAGTCTATAACTAAATGCCTAGGTTCAAATGATTTTCCAAGAGTAAGAGTAGGTGTATCTAAGCCAGCAATTGGGCAAGATTTAGCCGACTTTGTGCTTTCTAGATTTAGAAAAGAAGAATCTGATAATATAAATGAAGCACTAGAAAAAGCAGCATGTGCTATTGACTCAATAATAAGAGAAAATATAGATATGTCTATGAACAAATACAATGGATAGTGAGAGGGAGATTTAAATGAATGATGTTTTTTTATATCCTTTGCAAAATTCAAAAGAGTATAAAGATATAATAAACTGTATAAAAAATACAAAAGGTTCATTATTAGTTAATGGACTTTTACCAGTACAAAAACCTCATATATCTTATTCTATATTTAATGATTTATCACGACAAATGATTTTTATAACTAGTAGTGATTTAGAAGCTAAGAAAGTATATGAAGATTTAAGTTTTTATATTGAAGATAAAGTTGAATATTTAGGCTTTCAAGATATTTATTTTTATCACTTAGATGCAAAGGACAGAAACGAAGAGGCAAAAAAATTAAAGGTATTATTAAAACTGGCAAATAAAGAAAAAATAATCTTAGTAACTTCTATTGAAGCGGTTTTAAGAAAATACATACCAAAACAAGTTTTACTGGATAGTGTATCTCATTATAAGGTGGGAGATAGCTTAGATTTAGAAAAATTAACTGAAAAACTAGTTTCATTAGGATATGAAAGAGTTTCAAAAATAGAGGGGTTTGGTCAATTTAGTATAAGAGGTGGAATTATAGATGTATTTTCACTTGAATATACAAATCCAATTCGTATGGAATTATTTGATGATGAGATAGATTCCATACGAACTTTTGACGTATATTCGCAAAAATCAATTGATAAATTACAACAGTTTTCTATTACCCCATCCAGAGAATTTATTTATCCAGAGAAAACTACAGATGCATTAGTTAAACTAAAAAAAGAAACAACTAAGATTACTGATGAAGGTACATTTCAAAATATAGACTATATATCAAGCAAGACTTATTTTGAAGGAGTAGAAAACTATATAGATTATATTTATCCAGAAGAAAACAAAAGTATATTTACTTATCTAGCAGATGATGCAATAGTATTTATAAATGATATAACAAGACTTAAAGAGAGATGTGAAAATTATATAAATGAGTTTAGAGAAAATTATAAACTTAATCTTGAAAGAGGCTTGGCTATTAAAAACCAAGGAAAATTATTATATCATTATACAGACTTAGAATATCTAGTAAAAGACAAGTCTGTAGTTTTAAACTCACTATTGCCAAAGTCTATAAATAATTTTTCTATAAAATCTATAATCAACTTTGAAAGTAGAGAAGTTCCTACATTCAATGGAAAAGTAGATTTGCTAATTGAAGAATTAAATCGTCTGAAATACAATGGATACAAAATAATTTTAGCAACAAATACATTGGAAAGAGCAACTAAGTTGAGTAAAGATTTGTTGGATAAAGGCTTAGAAACAACTGTTTCTAAAGATAGAGACCTTGAAATTAAATCCTCTCAAATTATAATTGTACCTGCACATATAAACAGCGGTTTCCAGTATAAATCCATAAAGTTTGCTGTTATAACAGATAATGAAATGATAGGCGTTTATAAAAGAGCATCTAAAGCGAGTAATAAAAAAGCTAAAAAAGGGAAAAAAATCGAATCCTTTTTAGATTTAAGTGTTGGTGATTATGTAGTACATGAAAATAGTGGTGTAGGTAGATACACAGGGATTGAACAGATTACAGTCAATGCTATTAAAAAAGATTACATGAAAATAGTTTATCAAGGTGGAGATAATCTATATGTACCAATAGACCAGATGGATAAAGTGCAGAAATATATCGGTGCAGAGGTAGAAAAAGTTAAGTTAAATAAGCTTGGAACCAATGAATGGACAAAGGCAAAAGCAAAAGTCAAAAAAGAAATTGAGGATATGACAAAGGATTTAATTGAACTTTATGCAAAACGTGAAAAAATACAAGGATATAAGTTCTCAAAAGATACACCTTGGCAGGCAGAGTTTGAATCGTTGTTTCCATATCAAGAAACAGAAGACCAATTAAAAGCAATAGAAGAAACTAAAAAAGATATGGAATCAAGTAAGGTAATGGACAGACTTGTATGTGGAGATGTTGGTTATGGAAAAACAGAGGTAGCTATTAGAAGTATTTTCAAAGCTTGTATGGACCAAAAGCAAGTTGCTGTGCTAGTTCCAACAACCATATTAGCTCAACAGCATTATAATACATTTAAAGAAAGATTTGAAAATTATCCTTTAAGAGTTGAAGTTTTAAGCAGATTTAAAACTCCAAAACAACAAAAACAAATTATTGAAGATGCTAAAAAAGGATTAGTAGATATTTTGATTGGGACACATAGAATAATATCTAAAGATATAAATTTACCAAATTTAGGTCTTGTAGTTATTGATGAGGAGCAAAGATTTGGGGTAAAACATAAGGAAGCTTTAAAGAAAATTAAATCTACAGTAGATGTACTTACACTTTCAGCAACCCCTATACCAAGAACCTTACATATGTCTCTAAGTGGAATAAGAGATATGAGTGTTATAGAAGAACCTCCACAAGAAAGACATCCTGTAATAACATATGTTACAGAGAGTAAGGAAAGTGTAATTCAAGATGAAATAGAGAGAGAATTAAGTAGAGGTGGACAGGTATTTTTCGTATACAATAGAGTTGAGCATATTGAAGAGATGGCAAGCATGATTCAAAAGCTCGTACCAGATGCTAGAGTAGCTGTTGCACATGGAAGAATGACTTCTAAATCATTAGAAAATATAATCCTAGGATTTTTAAATAAAGATTATGATGTACTAGTTTGTACTACAATAATCGAAACAGGTATGGACATATCCAATGCAAATACAATGATTATATATGATGCAGATAAAATGGGATTAGCTCAACTTTACCAATTAAGAGGTAGGGTTGGCAGAAGCTCAAGACAAGGATATGCATATCTCTTATATGAAAAAGACAAAACTCTGAGTGAAATAGCTGAGAAACGATTAAAAGCTGTCAGAGAGTTTACAGAGTTTGGTTCAGGTTTTAAAATAGCAATGAGAGACCTTGAAATAAGAGGAGCTGGAAATATTTTAGGTTCTCAACAACATGGTCATATGGCGGTTATAGGTTATGATTTGTATGTTAAAATGCTTAATGATGCAATTAAAAAGGTTAAAGGTGAGCCTATTGTTGAAGAAATTGATGTTGAAATAGACTTAAGCGTAAATGCATACATTCCAGATAATTATATAAAAGATGAATTGATTAAAATTGAAATGTACAAAAAAATTGCTTCTATTGAAAACAAAGAGGATATGCTGGATATACAAGAAGAACTTGAGGACAGATTCTCTGATATACCTAAACCAGTTCAGACATTACTTACAATAGCTTATATAAAATCGTTGTGTAAAATATTGAAAATAGAAAAAATAAGACAATTAAAAGATGAAATATTATTAGTTCCAATAACAAAGTATAGAACTAAACAGAAAATAGGTTATAATATAGTTACAGAATTAGAAGAATTATTAGAAAAAATGTGCAAGGCAAAATAACTTGTAAATTTAAGAAGGGATGTTTTAAATTTGAAAAAAGTAATAACGTTGGCAATAGCTATGATTTTGGTAGTATCTATGACTGCCTGTAGTTCTAGTAAAGGAGAAACTGTGGCGACAGTTGAAGGGTCAAAGATATCATCAGATGAATTTAAAAAGACTATAGCTCTTTATAAAGATTCTATGGAACAAACTTATGGAAAAGATATATGGGATAAGGAAGTTGAAAAAGGTGTAAAATATAAGGACAAGTTTAAGGATTTAATTCTTGACCAACTTATAACTACAGAAGTAATATATTCTCAAGCTAAAAAAGATAACTTACTTCCTAAAAAAGAAGATGTTGAGAAAAGTTTTAAAGATTTAAAAGATGCTATGAGCAAAGACGAAAAATATAAAGAACAACTTAAAAAACTAGGAATAGATGACGAATTTTTAAGAGACCAACAAGAGAAAGATTTAGCTATGCAAAATTATCAAAGTAGTTTTACTAAAAAGACTAAGATATCAGATGAAGAACTGAAAAAATATTATGATTCACATAAAGATGAATTTAAAAAAGATGAAGTAGAAGCTTCTCATATTTTATTGAAAACAGTAGATGATAACAACAAACCACTTTCAGATGATAAAAAAGCAGAAGCTAAGAAAAAGGCTGAAGAAGCTCTTAAAGAAGTTAAATCAGGTGAAGATTTTGCCAAAGTAGCAAAAAAATATTCACAAGACTCTACAGCAAGTGATGGTGGTAAATTAGGTTTCTTCTCAAGAGGTCAAATGGTTGCTGAGTTTGAAGAAGCTGCTTTTTCTATGAAAAAGGGTGAAGTATCTAATTTAGTTGAAACTCAATATGGATATCATATAATTAAAGTAACAGATAGAGTAAATGAGCAAACTTCATTTGAAGATGCAAAAGAAACTATAAAAGACCAATTATTAAAAAATAAGTATCAAGAGCAAATAGAAAAATTAACTAAAGAAGCTAAAGTAGAAAAAGATGAAAAAGTAATAGATAAAATCACAATCTAAAAACTAAAAAAAGAGTAATATGCTTAAAAAAGCTATATCTAGATAAGATATAGCTTTTTTTGTATATTTTTCTTAACAATGGTAAAAATAAACTTAAAGTAATTTATGGAGGGATTAAAAAATATGAAAGCAACAGGCATAGTTAGAAGAATAGATGATCTTGGAAGGGTAGTTATACCAAAAGAGATAAGAAAGACATTAAGAATTAGAGAAGGAGACCCTTTAGAGATATTCACAGCAAAAGATGGAGAAGTCATACTTAAAAAATACTCTCCAATAGGGGAATTAAATGAATTCTCTCAAGAATATGCTGAAACATTAGCTGAAGTACTAGGATATGGTGTATTGATAACAGACTTAGATTCTATAATAGCTGTATCTAAACTTCCTAAAAAAGATTATAAAGACAAAAGTATAAGTGATGAGTTAGAAGCAATAATAAGTGAAAGAACAGTAAAATATTCAAAAGATAAAAATATTTTACCTTTATTTAAAGAAGACCAAAAAGAATACACTAGTCAAGTTATAATGCCTATAATTAGTGCATCTGGAGACTGTATAGGTTCAATTGTAGTCGTTTCAAAAGATAAAGATACAATTGCAGAGAGTGAAGAAAAATCTTTAAAAATAGCTGCTAACTTTTTAGGAAAACAAGTTCAATAATTTTATCATAAAGACCTTTTAAATGAAGGTCTTTTGAAGTTTTTGTGTAAAATATTGAATATAGCATTAAAAATATGGTATATTAAAGTTTGTTATATAAACAGTATGGAGGTTATGTTATGAACAATAACAAAAATAAAGACTCTTTTTTAAAAGGAGCCCTTATACTTGGACTAGCGGGTGTAATCGTAAAAATAATGGGAGGATTTTTTAGAATTCCTCTTGGTAACATGATTGGTTCAGAAGGAATGGGATACTATCAGGCTGCTTATCCTGTGTATACTCTATTTTTAACATTAGCTACTGCTGGATTCCCAACAGCTGTGGCAAAGTTGGTTTCAGAAAAAGTTGCTGTTGGAAATTTTAAAGGTGCAAATAAGATATTTAAAGTATCACATACAGTTTTATTTATTACTGGAATAATATCATTTTGTATATTATTTTTTGGTGCTGACTACATAGTAACAAACGTAATGAAAAATCCAGGTGCATTATACTCTATGAAAGCTATTGCTCCAGCATTATTATTTGTTCCTGCAATGTCTGCATATAGAGGATATTTTCAAGGGAGACAGGATATGACTAAGATTGCTGTGTCTCAAGTTGCAGAGCAATTTTTTAGAGTTGTATTAGGTCTTACTTTGGCCTATTTACTTATGAAAAGTCTAGGTCAAACTTTTGGGGCGGCTGGTGCTATATCAGGAGCTACAATAGGTTCAGTAGCATCTATGGTTTATTTGATGTTTGCTTATATGCTAGGGAGAAAAGAGCGTAGAGCAGAGATAGATGCAAGTCAAAGATTTAAAGATGAGAGAGTTTCTTATATTTTTAAAAAGCTTTTAACTGTTGCTATTCCTATAACAATAGGAGCATCAGTAATGCCACTTGTGAATATGATAGATAATGTTATCGTGATAAGAAGACTTATGGAAGCAGGCTATACATACAAAGTAGCGAACTCAATGTTTGGTCAGTTGACAGGTATGGCAATGGCCACAATAAATTTACCAGCAGTTATAACAACTGCAATGAGTATGAGCTTAGTTCCAGCAATTTCTAAAGCATATGCATTAGGAAACAAGACAAAAGCTAGAAAAGATACTAAGAGTGCAGTTAAGGTGACTCTACTTATAGTATTACCTTGTGCGTTTGGTATGGCTTCTTTAGCAATACCAATAATGGGTCTTTTGTTTCCACATGAACCATCTTCTGTAGGAACTATTTTATTTACTCTTACTCCATGTGTATTATTTTTAGGATTAATACAAACATTAACTGGTATAATTCAAGGTATGGGAAAACCAATAGTACCTGTAATTGCCTTATGTGCTGGTATGTTATGTAAGATTGTGATAAGTTATACTTTAACAGGAATACCAGATATTAATGTATTAGGCTCTGCATTTGGTACAGTTACAGCATACTTTGTTGCAGCTATGATTAACTTGTTATACGTTAAAAAGCACATGAATGTAAGCTTCCCTAAAAAAGAATTTATAATAAAGCCATTTATAACAGTTTTGACAATGTTTATAATGGTTAAATTGAGTTATGGAGCTTTAGTTGGATTCTTGGGAAATAGTATATCTACAATAATTGCAATATGTGTTGGTGGAATTGTATATGTAGTAGTTATACTTGGAATAGGTGGAATTAAAAAAGAAGAGATTTTGACTATGCCAAAAGGTGATAAATTATATAAATTGTTAAAAAAAGTTAAGCTTATAAGATAATATAGGAATATATATGCAAATAAAGGAAATACTATACAAATAGTAAAGCTCCTTATTTGTATAATAATATAAAAATAAAGTGAAATTTGCTAATAGGAGTGATGTTATGGGTAAGATAAGTATTGTAGGTCTTGGACCAGGAGATTATTCTCTTATAAGCCAAGGTGCGTTAGAATCTTTAAGAAATAGCCCAAGAGTTTTTTTTAGAACAGAGAAACATCCAATAATTGATAAACTTAAAGAAACTATACAATACACTTCATTAGACTATTTTTATGAAAATGAAGAAAATTTTGAAAATGTTTATTTAAAAATATCTGAGTTTATCATAGAAGAATCTACAAAGGGTGATTTAATATATGCTGTTCCTGGTCATCCAAGAGTCGCAGAAAAGACTGTAAGTATAATAGAAAGAATAGCCAATGAAAAGCACATAACAGTAGAAATATTGCCTTCTATGAGCTTTGTAGACGCTATGTTTAACTATTTGGCTATAGACCCATCTGAGGGATTTAAATTGATAGATGCTTTTGAAATAGAAAATTCATATATAGATTTGGATACTAGTATGATAATAACCCAAGTATATGATAAATTTATAGCATCTAATGTAAAGTTAAAGCTTATGGAATATTATGACTATAATCAAGAAGTATGTATAGTAAATGGAGCAGGTGTCAAAGATTTAGAAAGTAAAAAGTTTATAAAACTGTGCGAATTGGACAGAAATGAAAACTTTTTTGACTATTTAACTAGCTTATATATACCCAAAAGTTCTAAAAAGATGTATAATACAGTACATGACTTAGAAATAATAGTTAATACACTTAGAAGTCCATCTGGATGTGAATGGGATAAAAAACAGACACATCAATCATTAAAAAATTCTGTTATAGAGGAATCATATGAACTTTGTAATGCAATCGATAATAATGATATAGATGAAATGGTAGAAGAACTAGGAGATGTTCTTTTACAAGTTATATTCCATTGCCAGATAGGAAATGAGGAAGGCTACTTTGATTTAAAAGAAGTAGTAAATGGAATATGTAAAAAATTAATTAATAGACATCCTCATATATTTAGTGGTGTAAAACTAGATATGTCTAAGTTTGAAAAAACTTGGGAAGAATTAAAGAAAGAAGAGAAGGGCGAAAGCACTATAACAGATAGCCTTAGAAGGATACCAAAGCATTTACCAGCTCTTATGAAGGCTAGTAAAGTTCAACATAAAGCAGCCCTTGTTGGCTTTGATTGGGACAATGTAGAAGATGTATTTAAAAAAATTGAAGAAGAATATCAGGAATTACTTGACGAACACAGGGTCGGGAATATAAAATACATAAAGGAAGAACTAGGCGATTTATTATTTTCGATAGTAAATCTAGCTAGATTTTTAGACATAGACTCAGGAGAAGCCTTGAACTGTACTACCGATAAATTCATAAATAGATTTGAGTTTGTGGAGAAAAGTGCAATGAATTTAAATAAAAAATTAGAAGACATGACACTTGAAGAGATGGATGAATTTTGGAATCAGGCTAAAAAACAATAAAATTGTGGAAGGAAATTTGTCAAAAATCTAGAACTTTTATCACAAAGATAGAAGTCTATATTATAAACATTTTTAGGAGGTAAATATCGTGAATAAAGCTGAATTAGTATCAAAGATGGCAGAAAAAAGTGGATTAACAAAGAAGGAAGCAGAGGCTGCATTAAACGCATTTATGAGTTCTGTTCAAGATGCACTAGTAAATAACGAAAAAGTTCAATTAGTTGGATTTGGAACATTTGAGACAAGAGAAAGAGCTGCTAGACAAGGAAGAAATCCAAGAGATCCAGAGCAAGTTATAGATATACCAGCTTCTAAAGCACCAGTTTTCAAAGCTGGAAAAGGATTAAAGGATATAATAAATGGATAATTAGAAATCTTGTGAAAAAGTGTGGATAAATTTGCCACACTTTTTCTATAGAACTAAGGAAGGTGATAATTATGAGATTAGATAAGTTTTTAAAGGTATCTAGGATTATAAAGAGAAGAACTGTTGCTAAGGATGCATGTGATAAGGGAATTGTCACTATAAATGGAAAAGTTGCTAAATCCTCTTCAGAAGTGAATATTGGAGACACCTTAGAAATACAATTTGGAGAGAAAAAGATGAGGCTTAAGATAAATGAAGTAAAAGAGCATGTGCTAAAAAATGATGCAAAAGAAATGTACGAAATTTTAGAATAAAATTGATAGTCCTCTAGTATATTAATAGTAGTATTAGTGAAATATTTACTGGGGGGATATTATGGAACAGAACATAACTTTGAAAGATAGATCAAAGCTGGTTATTTCAGGAGTCGAGCACATATATTCTTTTAATGACAAAAGAGTTGAGCTTAAAACTTCTGTAGGTGAGATGGTAATTGAAGGCGAGAACCTAGATATGAGCAAGCTAAGTATAGACGAAAATATAATTAGCATAGATGGAACTATAAATTCTATGGTGTATGCAAAGCCTAAAAAGCCACAAGAGAGTTTCTTGAAAAAGGTATTTAGATAAATGATACCTTTCACTCAAGATGTAAGCATTTTTTATGCTACTATTTATGGTGGAATACTTATAGGGGTATTGTTTGATTTTTATAGAGGTCTAAGAGGAAACTTTAAATTTATCAATTATTTCGCGATAATCTTTGATGTATTATTTTGGTTTCTAGCAACAGCTATAATATTTGTAACAATAAACCTTACAGAATTTTTTGATTTAAGATATTACCATTTTGTGGCTTTGTTTATTGGTTTTATTTTATACTATAACACCATAAGTAAAATTGTTTTATCAATTATCAATAAAATAATCTGTTTTGTGAGGAATTTTTTAAAAAAAGTTGTACAATACATAGTCAGTTTTTTAAATAATTTGTATTACGTTATAATCTATTCACTACACCTACTATTTGATATTATATTTTATATACCTAATATATTTATAGCAACAAAGAAAAGTATAAAAAGAAAATCAAATAAAAAGTTAAAGAGCAAGAAAAAATCAAAACATAAGAAGAAAAAAAATAAAACCAAAAAAAGGGTGTAGGGAAAATGAACTTAAGAAAAAAATTTTCAGGACAAATTATTGTTGTCAGTTTATTTTTAGGAATATCACTTTTTAGTATGATGACAGGGTTTGTATTTGAGTACACAAAAGCCAAAGAGTATAAAAAAGAAATAGCAAGTCTAAATAAACAATTAAAAAAGACTGAAATACAAATAAACAGCTTAAAGAAAGATGAAAAATCATATGAAGGAGACTTAGAAGAGATAGCAAGAAAAAGATTAAATATGGTAAAGCCTAATGAAACCGTTTATGTTGATATAAACCGTTGACTAAAACTTGCTAATAAGTTTACAGATGTATTGATTTTAAAATTTAAGATTTAATAAAAAAGTCATTCAGTTTAAGAATGGCTTTTTATTTTTATTGAGGAGGTATTTTATAATGAAAGTAGGAGCTATAGATATTGGGACAAACTCAATGAGATTATTGATAGCAGATTATAGAGATGGAAATCTCACAAACAGAAAAAAATTTGTTAATACAACTAGAATTGGTCATGGTGTAGATAGTAAAGGATATATAAAAGAAGATGCTATTCAAAGAAACATAGATGCCTTAAAAAAATTTTCTGATAAGTGTAATGATGAAAAGTGTGAAAAAGTATACTGTATGGGAACATCTGCCCTTAGAGATAGTAAAAATGGAGATTACTTTGTTAAACTAGCAAAAGAAGAAACTGGGATAGATGTTGATATAGTTACAGGAATAGAAGAATCAAATCTAGGATTTAAGGGTGTCTTAGAAGGCATACAAGGTGATGACAATATTATTGTTATAGATATTGGAGGAGGTTCAACAGAATTTATTATAGGCGGCTCAGATGGAATTAAATTTAATAAAAGCGAAAATGTAGGTGCTCTTAGAATGACAGAGAGATTTTTAAAGCATGATATTATTGAAAATGAAGAGTTTGAAAATATGAGTTCATTTATATATAACGAGATTAATGAAACTTTAAATTATATAAAAGGAAGAGGACTAAAAACTCTTATAGGCATAGGTGGAACGATTACATCATTATCAGCAATGAACCAAGAATTAGAGGTCTACTCTATGGAAAAAATACATAATAGTAAAATACACAAAAAAGAAATAGAAGAAATTCTACAAAAATTAATAAACATGACATTAAGTGATAAAAAGAACTTAAAAGGCCTACAAGAAAAACGTGCGGATATTATAACTGCTGGTGTAAAAATATTGAATATAATAATGGAAAAATTAGAAATAGAAGAAATAACCGTAAGTGAATACGATAATTTGGAAGGCTTAATATGTCAAAAGTCAAAAAAAATGTATTAATATTTTTTGATTTTTAAAACCGATTATGACAAAAAAAATTACTCCTCTTTGTTACAATTCTTAATATAAACAAAAGAGGAGGTTTTTTTATGCAAAGAAGTGTAGCAGTTGTGGAGAGTAAGACTGTAAAACCAAATGTCATAAAATTAATAAGCGGATATATTGACTTTACTACGGTGGCATTCGCCGTAATGGGATTTTTACTTAGTAGGTCTATTATAGTAGACTCTGTAGCTCCTTTAGGAATTGCCTTTTTTATATGTGCATCAAAGATTGACAAGTACAAGATACCTGTATTCATATCAACATTATTAGGAATATTGTTATCATCTAATGATTTTGGAAATGTAGCAAAATATGCTGTGTGCCTTACAATATTTATGGCAGTGAATAAAAAATTAAAATTATCAGATTCAATTGCTAAGGTGGCATTTATAAGTGCAATGATATTACTTCCAATTTCCATGGGACAAGCTTTCTTTTCAAATAGGTATATGTATAATCTTCTTATAGCAGGTGTAGAAGCAATAATAATGTTTATATCTGTATATGTATTTTCTTATGGGATAGGTTTGATGGCCAATGTCAACAATAGGATGTCCGTACGGACAGAAGAAGCTATATCAATAAGTTTACTGCTAACCTTTAGCATAATGGGAATAGGTGATATATCCTTGTTTGGAATATCGATAAGGACCATTTTGTCCACCGTATTGATATTACTGACCTCAATAGTAGGAGGAGCTACGATGGGAGCATCTAGCGGTGTAATTATTGGCGTAGCATCCATTTTAAATAATATAACATCAGCCATTTATATGGGTATATATTCTTTTTCAGGATTAATAAGTGGCGCATTTAATAAAATAAATAAATATTTCTGTATATTAGGATATATTCTAAGTTGGACAATAATATACCTATATACTTCTGGTATTACTTCTAATATGATGCAATTAAGAGATATATTGTTGGGCTGTTTAATAGTTATAGTGTTACCAGAGAAGTTGTTTAGTAAGATTGAAAAATTAATAAAAAGTAATGTAGCTTCAAATGAAATCGTATACGATTATATTATGAGAAGTAAGAACTTAACTAATAGTCGATTAAATAGTATTTATAAAACTTACGATGACCTTGCAGATACATTTGATAAGATAAGAGAAAAAGATAAGGTACTAGACCAAAGAGATATAGCAAATGTAATAGATATGATTCATAATGATGAATGTAAAAGTTGTAGTATGAGAAGAATGTGTTGGGAATCAAGATTTAATCATACATATACTATGATATATAACATTCTTGAAAAAATTGAAGAGAAAGGGGAGTTAAATCTAAACGATATACCTAAAAACTTTAGAAAGGAATGTATGAAACCAGAGTCAATAGTGAAAATATCAAATCACTATTACAAAATGTTTGTATTAGATTATGATTGGAGTGTGAAGTTTTCAGAAAGTAGAAAATTAATAGCAAATCAAATAAGAAGTATTTCAAAATCAATTAAATCATTGTCTCAAGATTTAGAGAGCGATATAATGCTGGATATAGAAAAAGAAAAAAATATATATGAGCAATTAGAGAGATATGACATAACCGTTGATAAAGTAAGTTACTTAACGAAAAGTAACAGTGAATTTGAAATATCTATAGAAAAGAAAACTTGTCATGATGGCTGTATGTGTGAAGATAAAATTGTAAACATAATTTCAGACCTAGTAGGTGAAAATATGTCTGTTAGAAAAATAGGGTGCCATTGTTTAGGAGGTAAATGTAAGGCAACATTCGTTAAATCTCAGAAATATAAGGCTGTTACAGAAGTTTCAGCCATGTCAAGAGATGGGCATATTCTTTGTGGAGACAATTACACATATATGGAGATAAATGATGGTAAATATATGATGGCTATAAGTGATGGTATGGGAAAAGGTAAAAAAGCATATGAAGAATCCTCTGCCACTATTGATATATTAGAAAAAATGATAGATGCAAAAATTAAAGACGAAATAGTTATAGATACTATAAATAATATGTTGCTATTAAAGTCTTCAGAGGAGATGTTTTCAACCTTAGATTTAGGAATTTTAGATTTAAAACGAGGTTGTTTAGAAACTATAAAGATGGGAGCGTGTTCTACCTATATAAAAAGAGGTGATGGGGAAGTCGATTTAATATCATCATCATCATTACCTGTGGGTATATTATCTGATGTAAAAATTGATAGAAAAAATGTAAAAGTTAAGGAGGGAGACTATGTCATAATGGTTTCTGATGGAATTGTAGATGCAGGAAGAAATAACAATTTGGGAGATAATTGGTTAATATACTTCTTAAAGAATATAGAGACTACAAATCCAAAAGAAATTTCAAATTTAATATTAGATAGAGCATTAGAGTTACAAGCGTTACAAATCGAAGATGATATGACTGCTTTAGTTACGAAGATATGTACAAAATAAAGTTTGTAAAATTCTGTGTATAATATGTGGATAACTTGTGTATAATATGTTAATAGACTTTTGAAAAAAGTATAGTTATTAACAAAAAAAACATATAAATCAACAAAATTTGTTGATAAGTATGGCATAAATGTTAATAAAATGTAAAAAAAGAAAAAACAAAAGCTATTATCAAAAGAGATTCATGTTGAAATAACTAAATTTCTAGGTAAACAAAGCCTGTGAATATGTTGATTATTATGTGGATAACTATTAATTCGATATTTATTTATATAGTATGAATAATTGAATAATATATCTAAAAAAAGCCATCCTATTATTAAGTAAATTTATTGAAAGGATGGCTTTTTATGAATAGAAAATTGTGCAAAGCAATAATACCTTTATTTATTTCTATTTTTTGCATGTTAATAATAAGTATAAAAGCTGACCAAGGATATCAAAAGAATAATGATAGAGCAGTTACTGTCATGAATAATGATACTGAAGATGATGCTGAAAAAAAACAAGAAATAGATTATGAAAAAACATGTTGGAACTTACAATCCTTGTTTAAAAGTGATGACCAATGGAAAAAAGAACTTAAGAGTTTTGATAAAGATACGAAAGAGTTAAAAAATTACATAGGTAAAGTAACAAAATCGCCAACACATTTGTCTTTTGCCTTAAATATCAAGGAAAAACTTGATATAAGATTAAATAGACTATCTGCCTATGTAAAATTAAAACAAGATACTAATAAAAATTCATATAAATACTTAGATATGAATGATATTATGAGTAAATCTTATGGAAACTATATGGGAATTTGTTCAGATTTAGAATTAGAGATATTAAAATTATCAAACAAAGATTATAAGAAAATTATTTCAAATAAAAATATAAATAGAAAATATGGTGCATATTTAAGAGATATAAGAAGAAACAAAGTACATTATTTAGATGATAAGTCAGAAGACATCCTAAGCAAAGTGTCTTCTATAAGTAGTCTTCCAAGTCAAGTTTATGAATTGTTTAGAAATATGGACAGAAAAACTAATTTAACACCAGCTCAATATGCTAGTGAGCTAGAATCATCAGATAGAGAAAATAGAAAAAAAGCTTATCAAGATGAACTTATAACTTACAATGATAATCTAAATACAATTGCAGGCTTGATTACTGGTCAAGTTAAAAAGAACATTTTTTATTCTCAAGAGAGAGGATATGAGTCTTCGCTAGAAATGTATTTGGAATCTGATAATGTAGATGAAAAAGTATACAATAATCTAATAAGAACTGTAAATGGGAACATGGACAGTTTACACAAATATATAGATTTAAGAAAAAAAGTCTTAAAATTAGATAAGGTCCATTCATATGATATGTTTGTGCCTATAGTTAAGGCTGTTGATAATAATATTAACTATGAGAAAGCGCAGAGTATAGTATATTCAGCGTTATCACCTCTAGGAAAAGAATATAATGATGTAGTCTATAAAGCTTTCAATGAAAAATGGGTAGATGTTTATTCACATGAAAATAAAGTGAGTGGTGGATATTGCTTATCTGTTTATGAAAATCATCCATATATACTTTTGAATTATAATAATTCATTAAGTTCAGTTTCAACATTATCTCATGAACTTGGTCATGCTGTATACGAATATTTAAGTTCTAAGAATCAAAATTATTTTAATTCAAATCCATCTATATTTACTCATGAGGTTGCATCTACAACTAATGAAGCTTTACTTTATGAAATGCTTATAAGAGAAGCCAAAGGTAATGATGAAAAAGCTTATTATATAACACAATATTTAGACTTGATAAAAGATACTCTTTATACACAAACAATGTATGCTGAATTTGAAAAGACTATACATGAGTTAGTTGAAAAAGAGAAAAGTGTAAATGCACTAGTACTAAATGATGTTTGGGGACAACTTCTTAAAAAATATTATGGACAAAGTTATGAATTAGACCAATTATCTAAGGTCGGATGGGCTAGAATCCCACACTTTTACAATAGTTTCTATGTCTATAAATATGCAACAGGTTGTAGCGCAGGAGTAAGTTTTGCCCAAGACATACTAAAAAATGGCTCAGACAACTATATAAATTTTCTTAAAAAAGGAAGCTCAGATTATCCAATAAACTTGTTAAAATCAAGTGGGATAAACTTAACTAATACAAAACCTATAGAAAATACAATTAAAAAATTTGACAGTTTAGTAGCAGAACTTGAAAAGCTATTATAAAAGATTATTATAATCCACATGGTAAATATATCGAATTAATGTTAAAATATACTAAAAGTTTAAAGTCCTATTGAAGATAGGACTTTTTATTTATTAATTAGTGGGAGATGATTCTATGCAAATTAAAGTTAAAAAAGCTGTAATACCAGCAGCAGGTTTAGGGACTAGGTTTTTGCCAGCTACTAAGGCGCAACCAAAAGAAATGTTACCAATAGTTGATAAGCCAACGCTACAATACATAATAGAAGAAGCTGTGGCCTCAGGAATAGAGGAAATACTAATAATAACTGGTAGAAATAAAAAATCTATTGAAGACCACTTTGATAAATCTGTAGAATTGGAACTTGACTTGGAGAAAAAAGGTAAAAAGGAATTGTTAGAGATAGTCCAAAATATATCTAACATGATTAACATACATTATATAAGACAGAAAGAGCCAAAAGGATTAGGAGATGCAATTTACTGTGCTAGACACTTTATAGGTGATGAACCTTTTGCAGTAATGTTAGGTGATGATATTGTAGATAATGATGTACCTTGTTTAAAGCAATTAACAGATGCATATGAAGAATATAGAACTACAATATTAGGAGTTCAAAAAGTGAATTTAGAAGATACTAATAAATATGGTATAATAGAGGCAAAAAATATAGAAGGTAGAGTTTATAAGGTAAAAGATATGGTAGAAAAGCCAGAGCCAGGAAAAGCTCCTTCAAATATTGCTATTTTAGGTAGATATATAATAACTCCTGAAATATTTGATATTCTTAAGGATTTACCACCAGGTAAAGGTGGAGAGGTGCAACTAACAGATGCTCTAAAAATATTGTCTAAAAAAGAAGCTATGTATGCATACGATTTTGAAGGAAAGAGATATGATGTTGGTGATAAGTTAGGATTTTTAGAAGCTACTGTTGATTTTGCTCTAAAGAAAGAGGACCTTAAGAAAGATTTTATAAAGTATCTAAAACATGTATGTGACGAATTTGATAAAGATAAAAATGTGTTATACAATAGTACAGATGAAGAATTAAGTTTATCTGAGGTCTCTGATGTTAGAGAACTTGAAATTCAAAAATAATTAGTGAAAGGTGATGTACTGTGGCAAAATCAAGTCAGAAAAAAATTAATAGAATAATAGCTATTGGGATTGTAGGGATTCTTGTGTTAACAAGCATAACAGCTGTTTTAAGCATGATTGCAACCATGTAATAGGACAAATAACTACAATGAATATACATAAATATAAAAACCATATATAACTTAATGTAGTTAAAAACTTACAATATTTTAGTTATATATGGTTTTTAGAATTTATAAATGTAAAAAAAAATTTTTATAATAGTTGCATATTTTAAGGGAAAATATTATTATAAGATATAAATATAGTGATAAATTTATAAAAATGTGCTAAGATTGGACTTGAAATACAATAATATAATAGATGATAGTGTTTTAAATTTTATTTATTGACCATAATGTATAAATAGTGATATTATTAGACTTAACTGTTTAAATAAAACTTTTCTTTTTCATGCCTTCAATTTCCAAAATAAGTATGTATATAAATGAATATATAGATGAGGAGGATTTTTTTGATTTTAGATGATAAAGTATTAGAAGGATTAGGTAGTAAAACCTTAGTTGAGCTACGAGAGATAGCGAAAGAATTAAAAATAAAATCAATTACTACATATAAGAAAAATGAGTTAATTGAGATTATAAATTCTAAAAGTAAAAATGAGGAAAAAATAAACGAAGAGATTAAAGAAAAAAATGAAGAGATTAAAGAAGACATAAAAAATAGAAAAGAAAATATAGAGCGTGAGAGTATAGAAAAAGAAGTTGAATATAAGAGCCCTACCAAATCATACAACAAGAAAGAAATAGATACTCAAAATATTTCCCAAAACCAAGAAAACAGAAACCAAAGAAACGATTATAATAAGACAACGAATGTAAATGATTGTAATAAGGCATCAAATATATCTAATAGAATGGTCAGAAATAATAATAAAAACTATTATATGCCTAAACAAGTCGATGAATCTAAAATAGTTGATGAATTTAACACATCAAAAGAAGATGAAGTAGTAGGTGTACTTGAAATTTTGCCAGATGGCTTTGGTTTTTTAAGAGGTTCAAATTATTTATCTACTGAAGGAGATGTTTACGTTTCGCCATCTCAAATAAGAAGATTTAATATGAAAACAGGAGATAAAATTAAAGGGATAACTAGACATCCAAAAAGTGGAGAGAAATTTAGAGCGCTTTTATACGTTCAAAAAATAAATGATGAAAACCCTGATACAGCTATACAAAGAAATGCATTTGAGACATTAACACCAATATTCCCAGAAGAGCGACTTACACTGGAAACTAATAGAAATGAAATAGCTACAAGAATTATAGATTTAATTTCTCCTATAGGAAAAGGACAAAGGGGATTAATAGTGGCACCTCCAAAAGCTGGGAAAACAGTTCTTCTAAAAAGTGTTGCAAATAGCATAGCTAAAAATCATCCAAATGTTGAACTTATAGTACTTCTTATAGATGAAAGACCAGAAGAAGTTACTGACATGAAAGAATCCATTGAAGGAGATGTTATATACTCTACCTTTGACCAAGTATCAAGCCATCATGTTAAAGTTGCAGAGATGGTACTAAATAGAGCTCAAAGATTAGTTGAACATGGGAAAGATGTGGTAATCTTGCTAGATAGTATAACTAGATTAGCAAGAGCATATAACCTTACAATATCTCCTACAGGTAGAACTTTGTCTGGAGGTATTGACCCTGGTGCACTTCATGGACCTAAAAAGTTCTTTGGAGCAGCTAGAAACATTAGACAAGGTGGTTCTTTGACAATACTAGGAACAGCATTAGTCGAAACTGGTTCTAGGATGGACGATGTAATATTTGAGGAATTTAAAGGTACAGGAAATATGGAATTACACCTAGATAGAAAATTAGCTGAAAAAAGAATATTCCCTGCAATAGATATTTACAAATCTGGGACAAGAAGAGATGACTTATTGCTTGATGATGAAGAAAAGACAGCTCTTTGGAGATTAAGAAGAGAAATGAGTAATAATTCAGTAATGGAAATTACAGATAAAGTTATTGAGCTTATCAAAAGAACCAAAGACAATAAAGAGTTTGTAAAATCAATAAAGAATTTGTAAAGTTAGTAATATAAATGTAAATATAGATTATATAAAGTAATGGAAAAATCACTTGAATGGCATAATAAGTTGTGCTATAATAATGTAGTTGATAATGTAAAAAGAAAGTTAATATAATTAATTTTTTTAAATAAAGAGAAGAGGTGACTATAATGCAAAAGGAAATACAACCAAAATACAATCCAGTTGAAGTGCGTTGTGCTTGTGGGAACACATTTGCTGCTGGTTCAACTAAGGACGAAATAAAAGTTGAAATATGTTCAGAGTGCCATCCATTCTATACAGGAAAACAAAAGAACATAGAAAAAGGTGGAAGAATCGACAAATTCAAAAAAAGATTCAAAATGGATTAATTTTTATAAAAATGGAGTTGGAGGAAGCCAACTCCTATTTTATTACAAAAAAACATTCATATTCTACTTTAAATTGTCTTTTTGTATTATAATAATAAATATGTAAAATTGAGTATTCTAAATACAATAAAATGAGGTGAGTGGATGGCAAAACAAGCTGTAGGTGGGCAAGCTGTTATTGAAGGTGTAATGATGCAGTCAAAAGACAAAAGAGCAGTAGCTGTTAGAAAAAGTGACGGAGAAATAGCACTAAAAGAAGATAGAATAAAAAGTTGGGTAAGAGATAAGAATATAGATAAGATACCTTTTGTTAGAGGTTCTTTTGTTATGATAGATACAATGATTCAAGGTATAAAAAGTTTGAATTTTTCTTCAGAGTTTTTTATGGAAGAAGCTGAAGAAGATAAATTTGATTTATTTATAAAGAAAATCTTTAAAGATAAAGCGAATGATATCATTATAATATTTTCATTGGTCATAGCAATGCTACTTTCTGCTGGATTATTTATTTTCATACCTACATTAGTAGGAGGAGCTTTTTCTAAAGTAATGCCTAATGACTTTATGCTCAATTTAATAGAAGGTATTATAAGAATAGTTATATTATTTGCATATATAGTACTAATCTCACGAAGCAAGGATATAGAAAGAGTATTTCAATATCATGGTGCAGAACATAAATCTATATATTGCTATGAAAATGATTTAGAACTTACAGTAGAAAATGCTAGAAAATTTAAAAGGTTACATCCTAGATGTGGTACAAATTTTTTATTTATAGTTATGGCTGTATCAATAATATTATTTGCATTTTTTGGTTGGCCAAATCCAATTCTTAGAATATTTATGAGAATCATATGTGTGCCAATAGTAGCAGGTTTATCTTATGAGGTAATCAGGATTCTTGGAAAATATGATAATAGATTCACTAAAATTATTGCATACCCAGGGATGATGTTGCAATATTTTACAACAAAAGAGCCTGATGATGAGCAGCTAGAGGTAGCCTTAGAAGCATTAAAGGCAGTAGTAGATTAAAGAAAAGGATATTTATTATGACGATAAGAGATATAATTATTAAATATTCAGATACATTTAAAGATATAAGCGATACTCCAAGATTAGATACAGAGTTATTATTGCAAAAAGCTTTAGGTGATGTTGACAGGCTGTATATTCACTTAAATCTAAATAAAGAGTTAGCTCAAGAACAAGAAACAAAATTTATGGGCTTTGCACAAGAAAGATTAAATGGGAGACCAATAGCCTATATAGTTGAAAATAGAGAATTTATGGGATTAGATTTTTTTGTTAAGGAAGGTGTATTAATTCCAAGACCAGATACAGAAACATTGGTAGAAGAAATAATCGAAATGTGTAAAGGAAAAAGAGATGTAAGTATACTAGATATAGGTACTGGTTCTGGTGCTATTACAATCAGTTTAGCAAAATATATTGAAAATTCTAAAGTCATGTCTTTTGATGTATCAGAAATAGCTTTAGAAATAGCTAAAAAAAATTCTATTATAAATGGAGTTGATGAAAAGACAGAGTTCATTAATTCTGACTTATTTACAGCAATAAGTGATAGTGATATAAAATTTGATATCATAGTTTCAAATCCACCATACATTAAAAAACAAGATATAGAAACTTTACATACACAAGTAAAGGATTATGAGCCATATAATGCTCTTGAAGGTGGAGATGACGGATTAGATTTCTATAGAAAAATAACAGAGCAAGGTAAGAAATATCTAAATACATGTGGAATATTAGCATACGAAGTTGGTCATAATCAAGCTGAAGATGTTATTAATATTATGAAAAGTAATGGATATAAAAAAATATATACAAAGAAGGATATTCAAGGCATTGATAGAGTTGTTATAGGTTACAATATATGATATAATCAACAATTGATATGTTACATTTAATCGAGGTGAAAGTATGTTAAAAAAATTAGAGGTATTGGAAGATACATATAAAGACTTAAGTGAAAAAATAGGTGACCCTGATATAATAAATGATCAAAAAGTTTGGCAAAAGTATATAAAAGAACACGCTGACTTAGAGCCTATTGTTATGAAATACAGAGAGTATAAAAATGTTTTAGATAGTATAAAAGAATCAAAAGAAATTTTACAAGAAGAGTCAGATGAAGAATTAAGAGAATTAGCTAAAATGGAGTTAGCTGAGATGGAAGAAAAAGTAGAACCTCTAGAGGACGAAATAAAAATATTATTATTACCTAAAGACCCTAATGACGACAAGAACGTTATAGTTGAAATTAGAGGTGGAGCTGGAGGAGATGAAGCAGCTCTATTTGCAGGTGATTTATTTAGAATGTACTCAAGATATGCTGAGAGAAGAAGATGGAAAATAGAATTATTAAGTGCAAGTGATACTGGAGTTGGTGGATATAAAGAAGTATCTTTTATGATAAAAGGTAAAGGAGCATACTCAAGATTAAAGTATGAGTCTGGAGTTCATAGAGTTCAAAGAATACCATCAACTGAATCTGGTGGAAGAATACACACATCAACTTCTACTGTTGCTGTATTACCAGAAGTTGAAGATGTAGAAGTTGAAATAAATCCAAATGATTTAAGAATAGATGTTTTCCGTTCTTCAGGTAATGGAGGGCAAAGTGTCAACACTACTGACTCTGCAGTTAGGGTAACTCATATACCTACAGGTGAAGTAGTATCTTGTCAGGATGGAAAATCACAATTAAAAAATAAAGAGCAAGCTTTAAAAATATTAAAAGCTAGACTTTACGATAAAGCATTGGCAGAACAACATAAAGATATAGCAGCAGAAAGAAAGAGCCAGGTTGGAACAGGAGATAGATCAGAAAGAATAAGAACATATAATTTCCCTCAAGGTAGAATAAGTGACCATAGAATAAATTTAACTTTATATAAGCTAGATGCGTTCTTAGATGGAGATATAGATGAAATGATAGATGCTTTAATTACTGTTGACCAAACAGAGAAAATGACTGCAATATAAGTAATGTTTTAAAGAAGCTGTTTCTTTCTAGAAATTATTTTCTATTTTGAAACAGCTATTTTGCATTTTAGGTCATGTTATCATATTCTACTGTATATAATTGTTATATACAAGTATAGGAGGGTTATATGATACTAAAAGTAACAATGATTGGGCTTTTGGCAGGTGTTATAGGGACAGGATTAGGAGGAGTAATATCGGCTATTTTTAAAAGAGAGGTTGATAAATATCTAAATTTCTTTATGGGATTATCTGGCGGAATAATGTTAGCTGTAGTGGTATTTGACTTGATGAAAGAATCAATGGACAAAATGGGTATACTCAATACAGTTATATTTACATTTGTTGGAGCTCTCATAACTATGTACATAAAAACAAAATTAGATGTGTCTGGAAGTATGACATCTGGGTATCTTATATTCATAAGTATATTACTACATAATTTACCAGAGGGGTTAGCAATAGGTTCTTCTTTCATGTCAACTGAAAGCTTAGGTATCACTCTTGCTATAGTTATAGGTCTACACAATATACCAGAAGGATTAGCTATGGCATTAGGTTTAGTTTGCAATAAAATGAAACTAGGCAAGGTCATTTTATTTACTTTGATAGCTGGACTACCTATGGGTCTAGGAAGTTTTTTAGGTGCTTATTTCGGAGGGGCATTTACGTCCCTTATAGGTGTATTTCTTGCTACAGCAGGAGGTACAATGATGTATGTTGTATTGGAAGAAATTTTCCCGCATTCAAAAAGTGTGTATTGTATAATTGGTTTTTTGGTAGGTACAATAATTGTAAACTATATATAAAATTAAAATGAAAGCAGGCATACAAAAGATGAAAACTATTATAAGTAGTATTGATATAAATAATATTGATTATGAAGAAATAAAAATACAAGCAAAACTTCTTAGAGAAGGTAAAACAGTTATCTTTCCAACTGAGACAGTATATGGGCTAGGTGCAAATGCATTAGATGAGAATGCAGTAAAAAAGATTTATGAAGCTAAAGGAAGACCTAGTGATAATCCACTAATAGTTCATATATATGAAAAAGAAGAAGTATATGATTTAGCTAAAGATGTAAGTGATAAAGCTAAACTTGTTATAGAAAAGCTTTGGCCAGGACCTATAACAATAATATTAAATAAGAAAGATATAATTCCATATAGAACTAGTGGGGGGCTTGATACAGTTGCAATAAGAATGCCTTCTAATGTTATTGCCAGGGCAATAATAAAAGAAGCTGGCGTACCTATTGCAGCTCCTTCTGCAAACATATCTGGTAGACCATCTCCAACAAAAGCAAAACATGTATATGAAGAAATGAATGGAAGAGTAGATGGAATAGTTTTGGGTGGAGATAGTAATTTTGGATTAGAGTCAACTGTATTAGATTTGACAGAAGAAACTCCAATGATATTGAGACCAGGAAGTATCACTAAAGAAGTTTTGGAAGAACTTCTTGGTGAAGTAAAGCTTGACCCATCATTAAGTAAAAAAGAAGACAATCAAAAAGCTAAAGCTCCTGGAATGAAGTATAAACACTATTCTCCAAATGCAGATGTATATATTATATCTGGAAAAAGAGAAAATGTAGCAACAAAGATTAATGATATGATAAAATCTAATAAAGAGAAAGGCCTAAAAACAGGCGTAATGTGTATTAGTAGAAATAGAGAGTTTTATGATGGAGAAGTAATAGATTTAGGAAGTACTCTTGAAGAAGTTGCAAGTAATCTGTTTGATGCTCTTATAGAAATGGATAAAAAGGGTATTGATGTCATATATTCAGAGGAGTTCCCTAAAACTGGCGTTGGACAAGCCATTATGAATAGATTACTTAAGTCAGCAGGATACAAAGTAATAAAGGCTTAAAAGGGAGTTGTAAAATATGAATATACTTATTGTATGTACAGGGAATACTTGTAGAAGCCCTATGGCTGAAGCTATATTAAAGAAGGCAATTGAAGAATCTGGAAGAAATATTGAAGAATATTGTATATCATCAGCAGGTATATCAACAGTAGATGGTATGAATGCTTCTAAACATTCTATAGAAGCAGTAAAAGAATTAGGTATAGACTTATCAAATCATAGAAGTAAGGTAATTACTAAGGAATTAATTGATAACTCAGATATAATACTAACAATGACTAAATATCATAAAGAAATTTTAGTACAAGCAGTTCCAAAATGCAAAGAAAAAGTGTATACTTTTAAAGGGTTTGTAAATAAGAGTGAGTTAGATATATCTGACCCATTTGGTGGAAATTTAGATACTTATAAAGATACTATGAAAGAAATAATATATTCTGTCAACGAAATAGTAAAAAAAATATGAAGTGGAGGATAAACAAATGAAGATAGGATTAGGTTGTGACCATGGAGGATATAATTTAAAAAAAGAAATAATAAGCTATTTAGAAGGTAAAGGGATAGAATGTGTGGATTATGGAACTAATAATGCTACAGATTCTGTTGATTATCCTGTTTATGGAGAAGTAGTTGCAAATGCAGTTGTAGATAAAGAAGTAGATTATGGAATATTATGTTGTGGTACAGGTATAGGAATATCTTTAGCTGCAAATAAGGTTCCTGGAATAAGATGTGCAGTTGTATCAGATGTATTTTCTGCAAAAATGTCAAAAGCACATAATGATGCAAACATGTTGTCATTAGGTGAAAGAGTTTTAGGAAAAGGTCTAGCACTTGAAATAGTTGAGGCATGGATTAACACAGATTTTGAAGGTGATAGACATGCTAGAAGAGTAAATATGATTAAATCAATAGAAGAAAAACATAATAAATAATAAAAATTACAGTTTTATCAGGAGGAATTATCAAAATGAGTAAAGTGGTAGAGACAAACCATCCATTAATACAACATAAATTAACTTTAATGAGAGATAAAAATACTGGTTCTAAGGATTTTAGAGAACTTTTAACTGAGATTGCAATGTTAATGGGATATGAAATAACAAAAGATATACCATTAAAAGATGTAGAAATAGAAACTCCTATTCAAAAAACATCATCTAAAGTAGTTGCGGGTAAAAAATTAGCAATAATTCCAATTTTAAGAGCAGGTCTTGGGATGGTAGATGGATTAGTAAGTTTAATGCCAGCAGCAAAAGTTGGGCATGTGGGACTATATAGAGACCCAGAAACATTAAAACCAGTTGAATACTATTGTAAACTTCCTCAAGATATAGGAGAAAGAGATATAATAGTAGTTGACCCTATGCTTGCAACAGGAGGGTCTGCTGTAGCAGCTATAGATTTACTTAAATCTAAAGGAGCTAAAAGTATAAAATTAGCTAATTTAGTAGCTGCACCAGAAGGTATAGCAGAAGTACAAAAATATCATGATGATGTTGATATATATGTTGCATCAATTGATGAAAAATTGAATGAACATGGATATATAATTCCTGGTCTTGGTGATGCTGGAGATAGATTATTTGGAACTAAATAAAAATAAATAACCATAAATATTTCTTGGGGGCCTTCTTATGTAATGTATAATTTTATGTAAGAAGGTTCCTTTTTATATATTTTTCTCAAAATAGTAATTCTTGAATTGATAAATTTCTCGAATTGAGAATAAAAAGTTTTTACCAATTAAAAAAGAATGGCTATTTTACAGGAATCTACAAAATATTAATGTTTTTCAATATGGCATGTTAGTTGCTTACAATTAAATTGATGTGTATTAATTAAATTAGAAATAAAGTATGAAGGATATTATTAGGAGTGATAATACATGAAAAATTGTATAGTGGTAAGAGGAGCAGGAGATTTAGCGACAGCAGTTATTCATAAATTACACAATAGTGGTTTTAAAGTGATTGCTCTAGAAATAGAAGAACCATTAGCCATAAGAAGACAAATTTCTTTTTGTGAAGCTGTTTATGAAAAAAAGGTGATTGTTGAAGGTGTAGAGTGCATACTTTGTAATACTGAAAAAGAAATAGAAGAGACCTTGTCTCAAGATAAAGTAGCATTGATTATAGACCCAAAAGGAGAAATGCTATCAAAAATAAATCCAATTGTTTTGGTTGATGGGATATTAGCTAAGAAAAACTTAGGTACAACTAAAGATATGGCGCCACTTACAATAGCTTTAGGACCTGGCTTTTGCGCAGGTGAAGATGTAGACATTGTTATAGAAACAATGAGAGGTCATAATCTAGGAAGAATAATAACTGATGGAAGAGCAGAAAAAAATACTGGAATACCAGGTGCAATAAAAGGTTTTGCTAAAGAGAGGGTAATGCATTCACAGCATGCTGGTATAATGGAAAATGTATGTAAGATAGGCGATATAGTTGAAAAAGGAGACTTACTTTGTTATATTAATGATTATGAAAAAAAGCATGAAGTTAGAGCAACAATACCTGGGGTGCTTAGAGGATTATTAAAAGATGGAGCAAAGGTAGATAAAAATTTAAAAATACTAGACATAGACCCTAGAAAAGAAGAAGTTAAGAATGCTTTTACAATATCAGATAAAGCTAGATGCATAGCTGGAGGGGTTTTAGAAGCCATATTAAACAATGGAATCTATCCAAAAAATTAATTTATATTAGATAGGGCTATTAATATTTTGTTAAGATGATATAATAAATTTAATAGATTAAAGAGAGCATATAACGGGTATTTAAAATTTAAATGGTAAAAATGCTCTTTTTTTATTGGACATTCAATTAACATGTGTATATAATATAAAAATAAGTATTTATTTAGCTTGAAATCTAATAAATATATAAGACCAGTACATAAGCAAAGAGGAGAAAAGTAAATTATGAGACCATCATGGGATGAATACTTCATGGAAATTGCAGAAGTAGTGAAAAAGCGTTCAACTTGTATTAGAAGACAAGTAGGTGCTGTCATTGTAAGGGACAAACAAATATTAACAACTGGATATAATGGCTCTCCAAGAAATCTTGAACACTGTGAAAATATTGGATGTAAAAGGCAGGAATTGAATATTCCTTCAGGAGAAAGACATGAATTGTGTAGAGCATTACATGCTGAACAAAATGCCATAATACAAGCAGCTCATAATGGTATTAGTGTAGATGGAGCAACTTTGTATGTTACTACAAGGCCTTGTGTTTTGTGTGCAAAAATGTGCATAAATGCAGGTATATTAAAAATTGTTTATGAAGGTGATTATCCAGATGACATGTCTACAGAATTGCTAAAAGAAGCAGGAATAGAGCTTATAAAATTTTAGTAAATAGTAATGACATGACAATAAAAGCCAAATTATGACAATGGAATGATATGGCTAAAAGAAAGTGTTTGAAAAATCATCAGATTAGTAGTAAGATATATTTTATAATTAAATAAATTTATGATATAGATTAATTAATTGTTATTTATTTTGTAATAATGAGGGATACTATTTATGAGTAAAAGAAATACACATATGGAAATTGCAAAGTTGTTTAGTTTAATAAGCCAAATAGGATTGATGATTGTAATATCAATATTAGGATGTACTTTCTTAGGAAAATTTTTAGATAGTAAATTAAATACTAGTCCAGTTCTGACAATAATATTTTTATTGTTAGGCGTTGGAGGAGCTTTCAGTGGTGTTTATAAAACTCTAATAGTATATACACGAAGGAAGTGATATATTGGATATAAAATTACTTAACCAAGTAAGGTCAGTAACAAAGGGTATAGTAATATTTGATGTAATTTTAATTGTGCTAATGTTGATAACATCAACATTAAGTAAGCCATTATTATTAGGACTTATATTTGGCTCTATAATAGCTATGTTAAATTTTAGATTATTGGCAATATCACTGGAAAAATCAGTGACATTTCCTGCTGGAAAGGCACAAGCTTATGCATCAGCACAATATACCATTAGGTTATTTATAATGGCAGTTGTTCTAATTGCTTCAGCTAAAGTACCACATTTAAATATAATCGGAACAGCATTAGGATTATTGAGTACAAAGTTTGTCATATTATCAAAAAACTTTATAAATAAATTAAAGAGGAAGGAGGCATAAGTATGAGTCAAGCGCATTATTATCTCATAGGAAACTTTAAAATTAGTGAAACAATACTAGTGAGTTGGGGAATAATGGCCTTTTTAGCGATAGCATCTTATTTCTTGACTAGAAACTTAAAAAAAGTTCCAACTAGTAAAATCCAAATATTTTTGGAGTTTGCAATAGGTGGTCTTGCTAAAATGGTTACAAATGTTATGGGTAAAAACACAATAAAAAGAATGCCATATATGATACCATACATAGGAAGTTTGTTTTTATTTTTCGCATGCTCAAATTTAAGCCCATTACTTGGATTAAGATCACCAACAACCGACTTAGATACAACTGCTGCATGGGCAATGATTACATTTTTTATGATTTATTTTGCAGGAGTTAAATTTAAGGGATTATCGTACTTTAAAGAATTGGCTCAACCACTTCCTGTAATGTTACCAATCAATATTATAGGTGAGTTAGCCAGACCAATATCATTAAGTTTCCGTCCATTTGGGAATATTTTAGGTGGAACAATTATAATGGGTCTATTTTATCAACTTTTAGGTTTTGTATCTAGTTTAATACCAGGATTATCAATACCAATTGGACAGATACTAATACCAGTACCATTGCACTTGTATTTTGACTTATTTGCAGGATTGTTACAAGCATATATATTCATAATGTTAACAATGGTGTTTATATCAAGTGCAGGAGAATTAGATTAAGAAATCAACTTATATTAAGATAAAAATAAAATAATTTAAAAAATTAAAGTTTTAAGGAGGAAATAATTATGGAAACAGCAATAGTAGCGGCAGCATCAGCAATAGGTGCAGGAATAGCAGTTGCAACAGGTATAGGTGCAGGAATAGGTCAAGGTGTAGCAGCAGGTAAAGCAGCAGAAGCAGTAGGGAACCAACCAGAAGCTAAAGGTGATATAACTTCAACTTTATTACTAGGTGTTGCTATAGCAGAGTCTTCAGCAATATATGGTTTGGTTGTATCAATAATACTTCTATTCGTAAATCCATTCTTTAAATACTTAGGAATGTAGATTTAGTCCTTAAATATTTTGAGATAGGTTTATAGGTAAATCATCTCAAACTTATACTCATGAGAAGAGTTTTTTCTTCTCGTGATTATAAGTAGTTATGATTTATGGAAAGGAGGATAATTATGGAGAAAGCACTAGTAGGTATAACATGGGAATTTGTGTTCCAAATTGTTAATACTTTTATAATATTTTTACTTCTGAGAAAGCTTTTATTTAAGCCAGTATTAAATATAATTGAATCAAGAGAAAATGATATTAAAAACGATCTGGCAGAAGGCGAAAAAGCAAAAAATGAAGGTTTAGCTCTGAAAAAAGAATATGAGTCAAAAATCAATTTTGCTAAAGATGAAGGTCAAGAAATAATAAAACAAGCAACTATAAGAGCAGAACAGAAATCAGATGATATAGTAAATACTGCAAAGAAAGATGCTCTTGATATAAAAGAGAAAGCAAGTAAAGATGTAGAACAAGAAAGACAAAAGGTTATAAATGAAATTAAGAGTGATATATCTAATATAGCACTACTTGCAGCATCTAAGGTCATTGAAAAAGATTTAGATAAATCTAAACATGAAGAATTGATAGAAAACTTTATAAAAGAGGTAGGGGAAGCTAAATGATAAATGTAATAGCCAACAGATATGCTGAAGCCCTATTTCAATTAGGAGAAGAAGAAAATTCAACTGATTTATTGTTCAAAGAATTAGAAAAAGTAGTAGATATGATGACTAAAGTTAGTAAAGATTTCTACAAAGTTTTAAAATCACCATTAGTTTCAAAATCAGAAAAGAAAAACTTGGTAGAAATTATTTTTAGTAAGGAAGTAAGTTCCAACATAAAAAACTTCTTGAAAGTCTTGGTAGACAAAGATAGGATATCATATTTAGAAGATATAGAATTAGCTTATAAAGAGTTATTAAATAAGAAAAACAATGTGATTGCTGGTGTAGCAATAAGTGCTATTCCAATGAGTGAAACAGATATTAAAGAACTTGAAGTTAAACTTTCAAGTAAATACAATAAAAATGTTACTATAGAAAATGTAGTTGACAAGACTATACTAGGGGGAGTTCTAGTTAGACTTGGAAATGAACAGATAGATGGCACTGTAAAAACTCGTCTAGATAAGATGAAAGAAAAGCTATCTGAAGTAATATCTTAAGAATGGCGGTGAACCCATGAACTTAAAACCTGAAGAAATAAGTTCTATAATTAAGCAGCAAATAAAAAATTATGAGAATAAAGTTGAGTTAACAGATACAGGGAGTGTTTTAACAGTTGGGGATGGTATAGCGAGTGTATATGGATTAGAGAAAGCTATGTCTGGTGAGTTACTAGAGTTCCCAGGTGAAATATATGGTATGGCACTTAACTTAGAAGAAGAAGTAGTTGGAGCTGTTATACTTGGTGATGACAGTGAAATAAAAGAAGGCGATATAGTTAAGAGAACTGGAAGAATAGTTGAAGTTCCAGTTGGAGAAGCTTTAATGGGTAGAGTTGTAAATTCTCTAGGTCAACCAATAGATGGAAAAGGACCTATAGCATATACAAAAACTAGACCAGTTGAATCTGAAGCACCTGGTATAATAGATAGAAGGTCTGTTTATGAACCATTACAAACAGGAATCAAATCAATAGATTCAATGATACCAATTGGTAGAGGTCAAAGAGAGTTAATAATAGGTGACAGACAAACTGGTAAAACATCTATAGTTATTGACACTATATTAAATCAAAAAGGAAAAGATGTTATATGTATATATGTAGCAATTGGGCAAAAACGTTCTACTGTAGCTCAATTGGTTAATTCGCTAGAAAAAGGTGGAGCTTTAGACTATACAATAGTAGTTTCAGCAACAGCATCTGAATCAGCACCACTTCAATATATAGCGCCATATGCTGGAGCAGCAATGGGTGAAGAGTTTATGTACAATGGAAAACATGTACTTATAGTATATGATGATTTAAGTAAACAAGCCGTTGCATATAGAGAAATGTCATTATTACTTAGAAGACCACCAGGACGTGAGGCATATCCTGGAGATGTATTCTATTTACATTCAAGATTACTTGAAAGAGCAGCTAAGTTATCAGATGAATTAGGTGGAGGTTCAATGACTGCTTTACCTATAATAGAAACTCAAGCTGGTGACGTTTCTGCGTATATACCAACAAACGTTATATCTATAACAGATGGTCAAATATACTTACAACCAGAATTATTCTATTCAGGTGTAAGACCAGCAGTTGACCCTGGTATATCAGTATCGAGGGTTGGTGGTTCTGCGCAAATTAAAGCAATGAAAAAAGTTGCAGGTACATTAAAACTTGCATATTCACAATATAGAGAACTTGCAGCATTCTCACAATTTGGTTCTGACTTGGATGAAGATACTAAAAAGAGACTTGCTCAAGGTGAAAGAATAGTTGAGATATTAAAACAAGGTGAGCATCAACCAATAAAAGTTGAAAATCAGGTTATGATAATATACGCTGTTATAAATAATCATCTAGAGGATATTCCAATAGATAATATAGCTAGATTTGAATCAGAATTGTATGCATTTGTAGATAATAATTATCCAGAAATATCAAGAAAAATATTAGGTGGAGATGACTTCACTCATGATTTAACAGATGCAATAAATGAATTTAAAGAAAAGTTTGTTGTTGAAGTATAATCCTTTTTAAAAAAGGAGGTAAATTAATTGGCAGGAGCTGGAATTAAAGCAATCAAAATACGTATGGGAACTGTTGAAAGTACAAAACAAATAACTAAAGCTATGGAACTAGTTGCATCTTCTAAGCTTAGAAAGGCAAAAGAAAAAGCTGAAGATTCAAGAGAATACTTTAATACTTTGTACGATACAGTAAAAGATATTGCCCAAACAACACGTGGAGTTAGAAATGAATTTTTAAAAGAAAGAGAAGTAAAGAATAAGTGCTATATAGTAGTAGCTGGAGACAGAGGTCTTGCTGGTGGATACAATTCCAATGTGTTAAAGGAATCTGTATCTCATATGCAAGGTAAAAAGGAAACAGTTATAACTGTAGGAAAGAAAGCTCATGAATTCTTTTCTAAAAGAGATTACAATATAGTAAAAGATATAAATAGTGTGGAAGCTTGTGGATATGAAGATGCGATAGAAATTTCACAAACTATTATCGACCTGTATAAAAAAGGTGAAGTAGATGAAGTTTATATTTCTTATACAAAATTTAAATCAGCTTTATCACAAGAAGTTGAAATTTTAAAATTGCTTCCATTAGTTTTTGAGAAAGATACAGATGACCATGGAATTGTAATAAAAGAAGAAAAGCAAAGTAAATCAAAAGTACAATATATACCATCAGCAGAGGCAGTTTTAAGTTATATAGTACCTCAATTTATATCAGGTACAGTATATGGTGGAATTTTGGAATCTTTTGCGTCAGAGCAAGGTGCTAGAAGAACTGCGATGGAATCAGCCACAGACAATGCGAATGAAATGCTATCTAATTTAGAGTTAAGTTATAACAGAGCAAGACAGTCAGCTGTAACTCAAGAAATAACAGAGATAGTTGGTGGAGTTGAAGCTCTAAAATAGGGAGGTTAGGAAATGGCAAATGTAGGTAAAGTAGTACAGATTGTAGGAGCTGTACTAGATGTTAAGTTTGATAGTGAACAAAGCCTACCTAACTTATTAAATGCGTTAGTAATAAAGTTAGGAGATAAAGAAATAGTTGCAGAAGTTGCTCAACATATAGGTGATGATACTGTAAGATGTATATCTATGAGTGCGACAGATGGACTTGTAAGAGGTATGGAAGTTGTAGATACAGGTGGACCAATAAGTGTTCCTGTTGGAGACGAGACTTTAGGTAGAATATTTAATGTTCTTGGAAAACCAGTTGATGGAAAACCAGCTCCAAAATCTGCACCTAAATTACCTATACATAGACCAGCACCAGCATATGATGAACTAGAAACTACAGCTGAAATACTTGAAACAGGTATTAAAGTAGTTGACTTACTAGCACCATATCTAAAAGGTGGAAAAATAGGTCTATTTGGAGGAGCAGGAGTAGGAAAAACAGTTTTAATACAAGAACTTATAAACAATATCGCTAAGCAACATGGTGGTATTTCTGTATTCTCAGGAGTAGGAGAAAGAACAAGAGAAGGTAATGACCTTTATGGAGAGATGAGTGAATCTGGAGTTATAAATAAAACTGCTCTAGTATTTGGTCAGATGAATGAGCCACCAGGAGCAAGAATGAGAGTTGCTTTAACTGGACTTACAATGGCAGAGCATTTTAGAGATGAGCAAGGACAAGACGTTTTACTTTTCGTTGATAATATATTCCGTTTTACACAAGCTGGTTCAGAAGTTTCAGCACTTCTAGGACGTATGCCATCAGCTGTTGGTTATCAGCCAACATTAGCTACTGAAATGGGTGCGCTTCAAGAGAGAATAACATCAACTAAAAAAGGTTCAATAACATCTGTTCAAGCAGTATATGTACCAGCGGATGACTTAACTGACCCAGCACCAGCTACAACATTCTCTCACTTAGATGCAAAAACAGTTTTATCTAGACAAATATCATCATTGGGTATATATCCAGCAGTTGACCCTCTTGAATCTACATCAAGAATTCTTGACCCTAATATAGTAGGAAAAGAACATTATGAAGTAGCTAGAGGTGTACAATCAATACTTCAAAGATATAAAGAACTTCAAGATATAATCGCTATACTTGGTATGGATGAATTATCTGATGAAGATAAGTTAATAGTTGCACGTGCTAGAAAGATACAAAGATTCTTATCTCAATCATTTACAGTTGCTGAGCAATTTACAGGAAATCCAGGTCAATATGTTCCTGTTAAAGAGACTGTAAGAGGATTTAAAGAGATTCTTGAAGGTAAACATGATGACTTACCAGAGTCAGCATTCTTGTTTGTAGGAACAATAGAAGATGCTGTTAAAAAAGCGAAGGGAAGTATGTAGTCATGGCCAGTGAATTTTCATTGAAAGTTGTAACTCCAGATAATACTTTTTATGATGGAGACGTTGAAATGATAGTAGTTAGAACTACAAAAGGAGACAAAGGAGTATTGAAAGGTCATATACCATTTGTTTCAGGTATACCTGTAGGAACTTTAAAGATAAAAAAAGATGGAAGTTTTAAAGAAGCAAAAATAGCAGAAGGATTTGTTAACGTAGCTCAGAATAAAACTGTTATATTAACAGAATCTGCTGAATGGATTTAATAAATTAATTTATAATCTGAAAAGTCATTTTGACCAAAAAAATATTTTGGATAAAATGACTTTTTTGTTTTTTGGTGTTAATAAAATAACAAAAAAATTGTAAATTTTTAGTGATAATAAATTCACAAAAAGTTTAAATTTACTGCAAAATTATGTTGTAATTCAGAATATAAAGAAGGTTTAGCTAGGTTTTATGTAAATGAAAACATCTTCATATAATAAATATATATAAAATTTTTATAAAATTT